>DAHVAA010000175.1 GCA_027314845.1 Thermoplasmata archaeon
TCGCGGCTCGATCTGTCGTCGCCCTCGACCGTCGCGGCGCGTTGGCTTGCTTCCATGATGTCATCCTGGATGCGCCCTCCGACGTACTCGGCGATCGTCCGACGGGCGATCCCGGTCGTGTCCCGTGCCCAGACCTTGCCGTTCCAGACGATCCATCGGCCCTCCTCGAAGACGAACCGAAACTCGGAGCGGCGCTCGGCCCAGAAGATCGAGGCCACACCGTACTCGGTCGTCTCGAAGCTCGGGACGGGGTGGAACTGGGTGACGGGCGTCTCGGTCTTCGTGGCGGCCCGCTCGTCCTTGCTCACGGCGACGCCTCCGCCGGACTGTCCTGGGCGAGCCGCTTCCTCGCGACGGCGGCCTGCCCGGGGTCGATCTCCGCCCCGAGGAACCGACGGCCCAGCCGTCTGCACGCGACAGCCGTCGTGCCTCCGCCGACGAACGGGTCCACCACCAGGTCTCCCTCGTCAGTGAAAGCGGGGATCCACTCGAGCGCCGGTTCCAGGGCCTGACCCCACTGGTGGAATCGTTTATCCGCGGCCGGGCTCGAGGCGATGTTCGTGCACTGGTGTCGGACACGCGGGGCCTTGCCCGGTTCGGGACGCGTGTACAAGAGCACGGGGCGGAACCCCTCCTTCACGTTGAGCGTGCGGTGTACGTGGTTGGCGGGGCGCTGGTCAATGGCGAACGTCTCGCAGTAACGGAGGTGCTGGCCAAACGATGCCACGACCTCGGGGAGGTACATCTGCGTCGCGTACGCCAGGACGAATCCGCCCGGGCGCAGCTTTCTCGCGGCGAACTCCGCGAGTTGCGCGTAAGATCTGGGCTCGGAGTACGGCGGGTCGGTGAAGATGCAGTCGACGGACCCGTCCATGAGCCGCGCGTCGAGCACTTCGAAGGCATCGCCCGTGAGGATGGACTCGCCGTCCACCGTTGAGAAGGCCGGGTTCGCCTGGGCCTCGGCCCGAATCGCGGCCATGCGTTCCGAAGTGATGGCCGCCTGGTAGGCCCGGTTGATGCTCCCCCTCCCAGCTCGGACGTTCTGCCACTCCTTGGCGACGTTCGGGTCGGTCTCGGCGACTCGCATCGCTGTCAAGCCCCGCTCGAGAGTCTTTGTCGACAGGCCGACGTCGTCGGCAACGCGATCGGTGGACTTGCCGTACCGAACCTCCGCGCCATCTGACTCGGAGGTTCCGAGGTCGGTGCGCGTTCCACTCCGTCGTTTGGCCCTCGGCCGCTCCAGCTCGAGCAACTTGGCCGCGAGCTCGACCTTCGCGGCGTCGCCGAGTTGTCGGCGGGCGACGTTCAGGCGGATCGCCAGGGCCGCCATCTTGCTGCCCCGGGCCTCGACGACAACAACGGGCAGGAAGTTCATCGTGTTGGCCGACGCGATGTCGTAGCGGGTGTAGCCGTCGACGACTACCTTGTCCTCGTTCACGACAAGCGGGACCACGATTCCGCGCTCGAGGATGTCCCGCTCTAGCGCTGCACGCTCCTCTGGTCGGGGAGGAGGGACGAGGGCCCGGATGGCCGGGTCGAGAGACAGCGTCCTGCAGGGCACGTATTGGACTTTCGCTGTCTCGCCGTAGATGCCCCCGCGGACGAGTCCGGCGTCGGCGGCGGCGATGACCGTCGTCTCGCTCTCGTCGGGTGTCACGGGGTGTCCTCCTGGTCGTCGGGCGGCTCCGGCCAGGTCTCGACATCGTCGGGTCCCGGATCGCCCTCAGCCATCTCGGCGATGCACGCCGTGCACTCGTCGCGGACCGGATCGTACTCGCGGATCGCGTGCCGGCCGCACGGTCCGACCGCGTCACCGCCGTCGTCTGGGTCGTCGGGATCGGTCGGCTTCTCGGGCCGCGGGTCGTCGGTCACGACCGCCCTCCTCGTAGCCGGGGATCATCCGGGCCGAACGCGCCGCCGTGCCGGCGACGCAGATGCAGCCGGAGAGCGGGGCCGGTCTTGTAGGGTCCGGCGCCGCAGATTGGGCAGCGCCGCCCGTAGCGGTAGGTTAAATGTACGGGAGCGGCTCTACGGCTGGTGGGATACGCGGTCGCCACGATCGGCCGCACCTCCTGGGCTTCGTCGGGCCACCGACGAAGCCCCCGCCTTGACGGCGGGGCTGTTTTCGAAGTGGTTTGCGAACATCTTCACCGGCTCATCCGGAGCAGCTTGGCGTAGAGGTCGATCTTCGCGGCGAACTCGCCGAACGTCGGGCGCGGCTCGGCCGCGATCAGCCGCGCCGGGGAGCCTTCGGGGCAGCGCAAGGAAACGCGCTGCAAATGGTCCCATAGGTCGGCCGGGACAGGATCATCGGGTCTCAACGGGGGCAGGTGGGGGTGGTCGACCTCGCCCCGCTCCGCGCGCTTCATCATCCATAGGGGCGATTAAGTCACGATTTGGGGGGGTCCGGGAGGCCGTCGCACGTCAGGGACGCCTCGTTTTCTCGCCTCACATTAAATAGGACCCCGGCCTCCGAATGGCGTATGCCGCGGGGCCGTCCCACCATCGTGGACGTTACAACCATACAACGGTTCAAGGTCCTCGCCGCGATCGAAGCACGGGAACTCGTGAGGCGGGGCGTCAGGCCCACGCCTGTTCGCGTGCTTCGCAGGTTCGATGAACGGCGCGCCGACGCCGACGTCAGCGTGTTGTACGACCACTACGAGCGGGATACCCTCAAAGCGTTCGTGCGGGAGATCCTGCCGATGGCCGATCGCGGCGACGCGCCGTCGATCCCCAAGAAGACGTACGCGTGGGTTCGCGCCCGCCTCGGCCAGAACGGCCACAAGGATCTCGTATCCGACTTCGACGACGACCGGATCGCGAGCCTCGTCCGGCGGGCAAGAAGGGCACCCAGGGCAAACTTCGATCCCGAGGAGACTGCGCTCCTATGGATCCTGCGGGAACGGGAACTCATCCCGCTCGCCGCCGTCGATCCTTCGCTCGGTCCCCAGCCGAACCTCGAAGAGGTTTGGTAGCCTAGGCGGTCTCGGGTAGCCGCCCGAGCCACTCGACGATCGCCTTCGTACCGTTCAACGGGCTCTTGAAGGTCCACCCGCTCTCGAGGTAGCGCCCCGTCGCGTCGGCCTCGATCACCCGCTGTTCGCCGACTCGCTTCGGGGGAGCGACGGAGGCGGCTCCGTCCATCCCGACGAGCTTCCGGCGCGCGAGGGCCGCCACGTCCACGTTCGGGTCCCCCGCGAACTGGCGCGCCTCCTCCTCGGAGTACCCGACCATCCGGAGCATGGTCGCGTTCGCCTCGGCGAGGAGTTCCCGCCGTTCGTCCCCCGTGGCGACCGTCGCGAGGAACGGCTCGCATCGGTGGTAGGCGAGCCGCATGTCCTCGATCATCGACTCCGGGAGGTGCGCCCGGCCCGTCGTGTAGTGACGGGCGGTAACGTCGCCGGTGTGACCCGCCCAGAACTCCACGTACCGGTCGCTGACCTTTCCGGCGTTCGAGGCCTCGAGCAACCGCGACAGGAACCACGCTCTCCAGACGTACGGTCGCTGATCGAGCCCCGCGGCCCGCATCGGTCGGCGTACGCCGTCCCCGATATTGATCGTTCGGATGAACCGCTTGTTCGCCTTGTCCGGGTGGATCAGGTC
>DAHVAA010000176.1 GCA_027314845.1 Thermoplasmata archaeon
GCCGGAGCTGCGCACACCTACACGCTCGGCGGGATCTACTACGCGACCCTCACAATCACCGACTCGAAGGGAAACCCCGGTCGGACGACGGTCACGATCACGGTCCTCTCGAACGCCCCTCTCGTGGCCGATCTCGCGGCGACCCCCTCGGCCGGGGTGGTACCGTTCGGAACCGCGTTCAGCACGGTCGCTCACGGCGGGACGCCGCCATACCGGTACACCTGGGCGTTCGGCGATGGCCCCAACGCTTCCGGGGGGAACGCCACACCGCACCTGTACACCGCGCCCGGGATCTACACCGCCGCCGTCACGGTCGTGGACTCCGTGGGAGCCTCGGTGCGCGCCCTTGCGCTCGTGAGCGTGCAGTCGTCGGCCGGCACGTTCAACCTGACGGCGAGCGCGACACCGCTCAACGGGTCGGCGCCCGTCGCGGCGACCCTCAACGCGACCGCATCGGGCGGGACGGCCCCGTACTCCTTCACGTGGGACTTCGGAGACGGCACGCAGGGGGTCGGCTCCTCCGTCAGCCACCAGTACAACCAGACCGGTTCGTACGAAGCGGCCGTCTTCGCCTCCGACTCCTCCGGCCGTACCGCGGCCGCCTTCGCCAACGTGGATGTGACGCTCGCCAACGCCTCAGGAGGCGGGGGCGGGGACGACGTCCCGGGAGTATCTCCTGCGGCCGCGTCGTTGGTGATCCATGTCGCCGAGACCCCTTCGGGCGGCGGGGCACCCCTCAACGTCCAGGCGGGCGCTTCGGTCGAAGGGGGCACCGGTCTCGGGGAATCTATCTCTTGGAACTTCGGGGACGGCACGAACGCCTCGGGCGGGGTCGTCGCCCATTCTTACTCTACCGTCGGAACCTACAACGTCACGGTCTCGGACACCGACTCGGGCGGGGCCGCGGGGTCCACCTACTTCGTGGTCCGGGTCGGCACGCTCTCGATGGCGGTGGTGGCGAACGCGACGGTTGGAGATTCCCCCTTCTCGGTCCAGCTGGGGGCCACGATCACCGGTGGTAGCGGCACGTATGAGGCGGTAGCCTGGACGTTCGGGGACGGAGCCGCCGCGAGCGGTGGGCTCGCCGCGCACGCGTACGCCCCGAATGCCTCGGGCTCGTTCACGATCACCGCGCGAACCGCGGACTCCTCGGGGACCCCGGTCTCGGCCTCGCTCAGCGTCTCGCTGCGCGGGCCGCCAGTTGCCGCGATCTCCATCTCACGGGGGGGAACGACAGGGCTCCCCCTGCCGGTGACCTTCACCGTCTCGGTTCAGAACGGCAGCGGCAGCTACTCCTCCGAGGCTCTGTGGAGCTTCGGAGACCAGAGCGGGACGAGGGGCCCGACTACGATCACGCACGAGTACAACCGTACCGGTCACTACCTCGTGACCGTCGAGACGAACGACAGCACCGGCCACCTCGCGATGGCGCAAACCTGGGTCAACATCTCGGTGGCGTTCACGCTGCCGCGCGGGACCGCGAGCGGATGGATCTTCACCGGGGTCCCGGACCCGCAGGATGCCGCGTTCGCGCTCCTAGGTCTGGTGGCGGTCACTGGCTTGATGTTCCTGTATCGGAAGCGCGCTCGACGAACGGCCGGTCCCTCGACTCCCAGCGGCCCGGCCGCGTCGCCGGCAGCCCTGCCCCGGGAGTCGAAGCCGCCCCGCTAAGCCGGCCACGAGCTCATGGAAGGCATCGAGGTGTTCGGCGTTGCCCCCGAACGGGTTCGTTCCACGGAGCCCTTCTCGGGGAGGGCCGTGCCCACCCCGTTCGGCCGAAAGCTGCTCGCCTTCGAGTTCGTTGTCCTCGCCGAGTACTGGCTGGCTCCGCTCCTGTTCGGGCTCACGAACTACGCCGGGCTGTGGTCCGACATCGGGACCGTGTTGTTCTTTGTCCTCGTCGGGAGCCTCCTTGCGTTCGTGGTCGTGCCCCTGGTTCCCCATCTTCGGTCCGCGCTCTCCGACCGCCGTCGGCGGTTGGCGTTCCACGCGTTCTGGATCGGCTCCTTCCTCCTCGGGCTCTTCCTCACGAACGTCCTTCAGTTCGTCGACCCCTCGCCGGGCCCGGCGATCGTCCTCGGCCAGTCGACCGTCTACAGCCCTCTGGGGGCATGGCCCAGTCTGACGGTGTTCGTCGCTCCGCTCCAGCTTTGGGCGACCTTCAATGTGGAGGCGCCCTCGATCCTCTTCCTGCTCTCGTTCCTCTCCGCCTCTTCGCTGGTCCTTGGCCCGCTGCGGGCGCGCTCGGATTGCCCGACCCCAATCCCCGCCCGCGGCTGGCGGGCTCGTCTCGCCTCGCTCGGCATCCTCGCGCCCCTCGGCTTCATCACCGGATGCGCGAGCTGCAGTCCCGCGTACTTCGCCCTGCTCGCCCTCCTCGCTCCCGGTGTGGCGGAAGGCGCGTATGCCGCGGTACCTCTCGTCCCGTGGATCGGGTTCGCGGGGCTGCTGTATCTGTTCGGGTTCTGGCTCGCCGTCCGGCTGATCGGTGCGAGCACGCGTTCTCCCAGTCCCGTAGCATTCCCCGCGGGGGCGTGAGCCGCTTGCCTCTCGACCCCCACCCCCGTGAGCTCCCCCGACGTTGCGCTCGCTGCGCGCGCGGGATCGAGTTCGGCGTCATCTGCCAGGAGTGCGCCGTGCTCGACGGAAGGAATCCGACGCTATTCTCCCCGCCCTCCTCGGCTCATGGGAGAAGGACCGAGTCCCGCCCATCGCTGACGGCCCCGAGCTTCGCACCCCCTCCAGCCTCGGTGGCACCAAAGCCCGCCCTCGTCCCGGTTCCCGACCCCTCCCGTGACCGGCCTCCGGGCCCTCCCGCTCTTCGCTCCACGAGCGGGTCGACTTCCTCAGCGAGGCCTCCTACGGCCCCCACTGCGACGATCTTCGCCGGACCTTCGCGCGCCCCGCCGACGCCGGCACGCTGCGCGCCCCAACCTTCCCGCTGGCGCAGTTCCCGGGTCGTTCGGGTCTGGAAGCGGTACTTCCCACCGGTGCGGCTGGTGTGGATCTTCCTCCTCGTTCTCCTCTGGAACGGGGATGGGTTCGTCAGCCAACCGGTCGCCCTACCTCTGCTCGCCCTGCCGGTCGCGGCGGTGGTCGCGGACCTCGGCCTCCAGTTCGCCCGGTTCCCTCGATTGCGGGTCCCGGATGCGGCGATCGCCAACGGGCTGTTCCTCTCCGTGATCCTCTGGCCGGCCACGATCTCGGTCGAGCTGCTCGCGGTCGCCGTCGCGACCGTGGGACTCCGCCATCTCCTTCGGCGGGGGGGCCACCCGGTGCTCAACCCGGCGGCGCTCGGGGTCACGCTCGCGGCGACCGTCTTCGCCCTACCCCAGCCATGGCACACCTGGCGGCTGTGGGCGGTCTACTTCCTGGTGAACGCGGCGGCGACCGTCCTCTTGGCGTACCACTTTGCGGGCAGCTCGGCCCTTCCGCTCGTCCTCGAAACGACCGTCCTTGGCCCCGCCCCGGTCTTCTACACCTTCTTCATGGTGTCGGAGCCCCGGACCGCCCCGTCTGCGCGCCTCCCGATGGTCGTCTACGCGGCCATGGTCGGGCTGAGCGCAGCCCTCTTCCCGTTCCT
>DAHVAA010000177.1 GCA_027314845.1 Thermoplasmata archaeon
GTCCACCTTCAGCCGGAGCGTGATGTGGTCCCCGCAGAGAGGGTTCGACTCTTCTCCGACCCGGTCGGCGCCGTCGAGGGGACCGAAGTTCCTCGGGGTGCGGTAGTGCTGGAGGATGACCTCCTGGTACATGTCGTACATACAGAGCGTCCGAACGGGGTCCCCGAGGCCTTCGCACCGTCGCGGACGTACTAAACGCCTTCCGGGAGTTCGGCGAACGCGCCCACCCACGCGCCACCGACCGTAGACCGACCACTTCGCCCGCGGGTCGCCCCGGGGCCTTTTTCTCGGGCGGTGCGAATACCCCGGCACATCGCGCGGCACGCGCCCGGGAGGGGGGTACGCGGGCGGCGGAACACATACTGCTGCAGAATCGCGGGATCGAGCTCTCCCCTTACGTCACTTGAACCCAGGTCAGCGGCATGTCGGGATAGAACGTACCGCTCGAAAGAGATAGTTGCGTTCCGGCCGTCTGGGCGTTCACGTGGGCCGTCAGGGAGAGGTCCGCGCCCACGCCCGGCTGGTCGACGTTGCACGACTCGATCGACAGCCTCTCGGTGGTCGAGTAGCTAACCGTGTTGGTCATCGTCAGAAACTTCGCGGTGTAGCCTGCCACCGCCGCAAGCAGGGCGATGTCCGCGACGGCGCTCGCCCCGCCGTCACCCGGTAGGAGTCCGAGGGCACCCGAAGCCGCGATGGCGATGCCGATATTCGTCGTCAGGGCCGAGAGGAAGCCGAGGTCGCTCTGATACGCGCTCTCTGCGTTGCTGTAGCCGCTCGCGTTTCGCATCACCTGGTAGAGATAGAAGCCCGCCCCTCCCCAGGGGAGCGGCACCGTGGCGAAGCTCGCCCAGTCCGCCTCCGACGCCATCACCTGGGGAAACCAATCGGGCAGCGTCGGCGTGCCAAACACGAACGCTGAGCCGGTCAACCCCGTCGGGACCAGCGTTGTCATCCAATGGTCGAGGGCGGTGTCGGAACACGTGCTGCTAACGTAATGATACCGGTAGTTTGTGGCCACCAAGTTGACACCGGTCAAGGCGATCATCGATACCGGGGCGAGTCCCGGGGAGTTGATGGCGTCGCTCGTAAGGAAGAGCTGCTGGAAATTGGTCTGAGTCGCGGAGGCCGCGGGGCTGCTGCTCATCTGAACTCCCGAGAGGACGGGACCCGCGCTCGAGTAAGCCGTGTTGCTGTTGAAGCTCACCTCGAAAGTGCCCGAGGAGTAGAAGAGGCCGTAGGCAACTGTCGAACCCGTGGGAGCGCCCCCAACGTTCACGGTGACGAGCGGGAGGTCGGAGTTCGGCATGTTGGTCTGGTTCACTTCCGCCCAGTAGTAACCCGGTTGGCAGCCGGGAGGGGGACCCGCGCTGGCCGGGACGAGAGCCGGCGAGGTCGCGCCCGGAACCGAGAACATCGGTGGGGAAGAGAAAGTGACGGTGGTCCTGAACGCGGCAGGAGGCGCGTGGGGGTTGAACGGCAGATTGTTGGAGTACGTGTAGACCTCGTCGGTCCCGTTCAAGAGGACGTTCAGCGTGGCGAACATCTGGAGGCTCACGTTCGTGACCAACGGCGTGGGCGACGCGAGCCACGCCGAGTCTACGGCGAAGAAAGCCGAGGACAGATTGCCGGAGAAGTTTCCTGACGCGTTCGAGGTCCCGCGGAAGAGTTCGTCCAGATACGGGTTCGAAAGGGCCGAGAGGCCCGTCAGATTGGCGGCGAGATAGGGCTGGGTCGCCGGCAAGTACGCGAAGACCTGTACGGTGGTGGTCCCCGTCGCCGCAGGAGTGCCCGGGGCGAAGTTGACGTAGAGCCCGGGGCCCGGAGCCGTGGAGGCCGGCGGCCGACCGAACGGACCCCAGCCGAAGGTCACAACGGACGCGAGGCCCGCGACCACCAGTATCACGACCACGAGTAGGGCGATGACGAAACGGGTCGGCCGTGTTCTCTTCTCGGCGCGGATGGGAACCGGTAGGATGCTGTCCGCGCTCTCCTCGCTGAGCTCCATACGTTCATTGATGGTATTGGACTGCGGGTTCATAACCCGACCCGGCGTTGACGCTGGGTATGCGAAAGGTACGTGCATGCGTTACCGGACCCGCCCGGCGTGAGACGAACCGTCCCGTCCGTGGAACTGCCGGTACGCGTCGATCCATTCGATCCGGGGAGGTCGCTCTATCAGCTCGACGTCCTGGAGCCGAACTCGGTACCTTCGGCCGTCCCGTTCGCAGACGGCCATCACATCGAGTCCGACGCTGTCCTCGACCTTCAGCACGGACACCTTCTCCCCGATGACCCTCCCGGCGAGGGGGAATCGAACGTGCTCTTCGATCGCGTATCCGAGGCCCATGGCGACGTCCTCCTCGCTGTCACAGTCCTGCTCGGCGATGGAGTCGATGAATCGTTCGAGCTTCGGGTCGTCGGGGCATCGGTGCCTTCGCGTAGAGGTCGGTGGGTTCATGCGAGGTACCATGAACCCCCCGGGGACCCACGAGGTCCCGACCCCGTCGACACGCCCGCCCGCCGACCCTGCTTCGGGACGCGCGCCTCGAGCTCTACTCCTCCGAGGTTCTGCTCCGCCTCGCCGAGGAAACCGGCCTCGTCCGCCGCGACCGCAAGCTCGATCCCTGGCGTTCTTCTGGGTCGTCACCCTTGAGGCCGGGGTCGACCACCCGCGCTCTCTCGACCCGTTGCGCCATGACCACGACCAGAAGTCCGTCCGATCGATCCTCGGCACCGCGAGCTTCCACGACCGCTTCACCCCGGACCTCGTAGGGTTCCTCCGCCTCTGCGTGGCCCCCGGGCTCTCCCGGCCGAAGGCGGCCCCGGGGGAACCGCCTCAGCGCCGAGCCCGCCGCCTTCGCGGACGACCGGATCCAAGACTCCATGACCGTGCGTCTTACGGCAGCGGGGATGAACCGCGTCGGCCGCTCGGTCGAGCCAGCCGGCGGCGGGCGCCAGGACCGCCACGCTCGTCGATCGGGGAGCCGACGGACCGAAGCACGCGGAGCGGGTGCCCGAGAGCATCCGCGAACGGGACGCGCCGAGGCAGGGCCCATGGGTCACGAGGCCGATCCTCCTCTTCAATCACGGGTCCTGGAAGCACGAGGAGTTCGCCCGGGGCACCGAGAGCGGAGCATCCCACCTCATGTGCCTTCAGACCCCGGTCGAACCAGCCCGAACGGAGCGACGCATCCGGCAGGAATCTCAGGACCCGGGTCGGTCCGGTATCGGTCGTCCGACGGCCCAGCGCCGGTGCGATGCCGTCCGCTTGACGCGGTCGAGGGCGACCGGGCGCGCACGTTATAAACACACCCGAGTGTGTAAATCCGATGGCCTCGGCGGTCTCCCGCCCCCAGGAATGGCTGACGCAGGACGAGGTCGTCGGCCTCTCGAGGACGCTCGGCGACCCCGCGTCGTTCGAGAGCGCCCGCCTCGAGTCGTTCCACCGGTTCCGCGAGCTCCCGCTCGAACCGAACCCGCTCTACCGCGGGTACGGCTACTTCTCGAACGTCGACCTCTCGGACCTCGCGCCGTCGGCGAAGGGGAATCCGGTCGAACTTCCGCC
>DAHVAA010000178.1 GCA_027314845.1 Thermoplasmata archaeon
AGTGCGGGCAGGCCGGCGGCACCTGCTTCTGCGTCTCGATGGGCACCGGTCCGGGCGTCCGCACCGGCGCCGACCTCGTGCTCACGGAGATCCTCCGTCCCGGCCCCCACCGCTTCCTCCTCGAGGTGGCCTCGGAGGCGGGGGCGTCCGTTGTCGGACGGATGCCGTCCGCCCTCGCGAGCGCCGGGGCCGAGGACGTCGAGCGGGCCGAGGCGATCGTCGCGGCGAGCGCGGCGTCGATGGGCCGGACGATGCCGACCGACGGTCTCCCCGAGCTCTTGCGGGGCAACCTCGAGCACCCGCGCTGGGAGGACGTGGCCCGGCGCTGTCTCTCCTGCACCAACTGCACGATGGTCTGCCCGACCTGCTTCTGTTCCTCCCACGAGGAGGTCCCGGACCTCGACGGACGGAACGTGGAGCGGTGGCGGCACTGGGATTCCTGCTTCAATCTCGCCTTTACCGAGCTCCACGGCCAGAGCGTTCGCAAGAGCGGGCTCTCGCGCTACCGTCAGTGGCTCACGCACAAGCTCGGCACCTGGCACGAGCAGTTCGGCCGCTCGGGCTGCGTGGGCTGTGGCCGCTGCATCACCTGGTGCCCCGTGGGCATCGACCTCACCGCGGAGGTCGCTGCGATCCGGGCGACGCCGGGCGCCGTGACACCGAAAGCAGGAGGGAAAGCATGACCCAAGAGACCGACCCGAAGGTCGTGGACGCCGTGCGCGCGCACCCGTTCTTCCACGGGTTCGACCCCGCGTTCGTCCACGAGGTGTGCCAGCACGCCCGAGAGGTCCGGTTCGAGCCGGACGAGCTTCTCGCGAAGGAGGGCGCTCCCGCCGACGTCTTCTACGTCATCCTGGAGGGCAAGGTCGCCCTCGAGGTCGGGGCCGCCGACAACCCGCACCTCACCGTCCAGACCGTGGGGCGGGACGAGGTCCTCGGCTGGTCCTGGCTCATCGCGCCGCACCGGTTGCGATTCGATGCCCGCGCGACGAAGTCGGTCCGCGCCGCGGCGCTCAGCGCGGAGGTCCTCCGTCGGACCCTCGGGGGACACCCCACGTGGGGCTACCAGTTCCTGATCCGGTTCATGCCGGTCCTCGCCGAGCGGCTCGAGAACACGCGGATCCAGCTCCTCGATCTCCATGCTCACTGACGCGGACCGCCCCGCCCCGACCTCCGTCCACCCGCTCGCGCCGGTGCCGTACCGGGTGCGCGCCGTCGCGACCGAGACCCCCGACACGACGACGATCGTCATCGAGCCGCGGGGGAGCCGGCGGATCGGTCGGACGCAGCCGGGCCAGTTCGTCATGCTCTACGCCTTCGGGGTCGGAGAGTCCCCGATCGGGCTCGCCGGCGGGCATCCCGACGGCCAGCTCGTCCACACCATCCGCAACGCGGGCAAGGTGACGGGCGCCCTGAGCCACCTCACGCCCGGGGACACGGTCGGCGTCCGCGGCCCGTACGGCCGGGGCTGGCCGATCGCGGAGGCGAAGGGACGCGACATCGTGATCGTCGCGGGCGGCCTGGGCCTGCCGCCGCTCCGGCCCCTCGTCTACGATCTGTTCGCCCGGCGAGAGTCCTACGGACGGGTCGAGATCATCTACGGGGCCCGGACCCCGAAGGACCTCGTCTACTACGACGAGATCCAGACCTGGCGGCGACGCAACGACCTGCGCCTGCAGGTCACCGTCGACGCCGCGGGGCGGGACTGGTACGGGGACGTCGGGGTCGTCACGACCCGCCTCCCCGATGCCCGCTTTGAGCCGGGGCGCACGGTGGCGTTCCTCTGCGGCCCCGAGATCATGATGCGGTTCACCGCCCAAGCGCTCGTCGCCCGCGGGCTTTCGCCCGACGCGATCTGGCTCTCGATGGAACGGAACATGAAGTGCGCCGTGGGGTTCTGCGGCCACTGCCAGTTCGGTTCCGCGTTCGTCTGCCGGGACGGACCGGTCCTCCGGTACGACCGGGTCCAGCAGCTGCTCAGCCTGAGAGAGGTGTGAGCGATGCCGAATCCGCCCCGCCCGAAGCTCGCGGTCTGGAAGTTCGCCTCCTGCGACGGCTGCCAGCTCTCGATCCTCGACTGCGAGGACGAGCTGCTCGCGCTCGCCGACAAGATCGAGATCGCCCACTTCCGCGAAGCGTCGAGCGCGGTCGTCGACGGTCCCTACGACCTGTCGCTGGTCGAGGGCTCGGTGACGACCCCCGACGACGAGCGGCGGATCAAGGAGGTTCGCGCGCAGTCTCGGGTGCTCGTGACGATCGGCGCCTGCGCGACCGCGGGCGGCATCCAGGGGCTGCGGAACTTCGCGAACGTCGACGAGTACCGGCGGATCGTCTACGCGCGCCCCGAGTACATCGAGACGCTGGCCACGTCCACGCCGATCGCCGACCACGTCCCGGTCGACTTCGAGCTCCGGGGCTGCCCGATCTCGAAGGCCCAGCTCCTCGAGCTCATCTCGGCGTACCTCGGCGGTCGCGCGGCGAATCTCCCGAACGAGAGCGTCTGCATCGAGTGCAAGCGTCGGGGGAACGTGTGCGTGGTCGTGGCGAAGGGGACCCCGTGCCTGGGCCCGGTGACCCAGGCCGGCTGCGGCGCGATCTGTCCCTCGTTCCACCGGGGCTGCTACGGCTGCTTCGGCCCGCAGGGGAGCCCGAACGTCCCGTCGATGCTCCGGCACCTGCGCGACCTCGGGATGGCTCCGCTCGAGGTCCAGCGGGTCTTCCGCACGTTCAACCCGCTCGCGCCGGCGTTTCGGAGCGCGAGCGAGGCGGCGACCTCGGAGGAGGTGCGATGACCGAACGGACGATCGCGGTCGACTATCTCGCCCGCGTGGAAGGGGAAGGGGCCCTCAAGGTCCGCATCCACGGCGACGAGGTCGAGGACGTGGCGCTCAAGATCTTCGAGCCCCCGCGCTTCTTCGAGGCGTTCCTGCGCGGCCGGGCCTATACCGAGGCGCCCGACATCACCTCCCGCATCTGCGGGATCTGCCCGGTCGCCTACCAGATGTCGAGCACGCACGCGATGGAGCGGGCGCTCGGGATGACGGTCGACGGGCCCCTGCGCGAGCTCCGCCGACTCCTCTACGCGGGGGAATGGATCGAGAGCCACGCGCTCCACATCTACCTCCTGCACGCCCCGGACTTCCTCGGCTACCCCGACGCGGTGCACCTCGCGAAGGACCATCCCGACGCGGTCCGCCGCGGGCTCGAGCTGAAGAAGGCCGGGAACCACCTGATGCAGGTCCTGGGCGGCCGGGAGATCCATCCGATCAACGTCCGCGTCGGCGGGTTCTATCGGACGCCGTCCGCGGAGGAGCTGCTCGCGCTGCGGCCCGAACTCGAACGGGCGCTCGCGCTCGCCGAGGAGACCGTCCGGTTCACCGCCGGCCTCGAGTTCCCCGACATCGAGGAGGACTACGAGTTCGTCGCGCTGCGGCACGCGCACGAGTACCCGATGAACGAGGGCGAGGTCGTCTCGAACCGGGGGGTCCGGATCCCCGTGAGCCAGTACGAGGACGTCTTCGAGGAGCAGCACGTGCCCCGCTCGACCGCCCTCCATT
>DAHVAA010000179.1 GCA_027314845.1 Thermoplasmata archaeon
TACCGGCCCGGCGGCGCGCCACGCGGGCCCAACTGAAGGGTCCGCCCAGGGCGGAGATCACCTGTGCATCGAACGGGATACGACCTTCGTCCGCGGGCGTGTAGAACTCCGTGGGGTAGTTCTGGAGGACGAACGGTTCGTCAGAGAGATTGCCGATGCAGTGGTAGACGCCAGGAGGGATTGGCACAAGGTACGTGGTGCGATCCTGGCGACTCGGGGGGGCGGCCCGCCGAACGCTGACCCCGCTCATCCGGACCAGCTCGAACCGCCCCTGCGTCGGGGACGTCGGGCGGGCGTCGTAGAGCGCAAGCATCATCTCTCCGAGCGGGACGACGAAACGGTCGGTCTGGACCCGATGCGCGTGCCAGCGGTCCGCGTCACGGAACTCCCCCGGGACGGTGACGGACGTGTACGACATGACGAAGTGGGCGCCGTTGACCGCCTCGTCATCACGACGCAGGGTTTCGACGAGGAACCCGCGCGGGTCCAGATGGAGGGTACGGGGGATCGGTCGCGCGCCCTCGATCGCGATCGCGGGCGGCTCCACCGGCTCGATCCCGGGGGTGTCCCGGTCGGACGGGCCGGAGGGAACGACGGGAGAGGACATCCTAGGTTCAGCCTCCCTTGGGAAGGATCGGCTCCCACCAGGCGCGGTTCCTCTGGTACCAGTCGACGGTCCGCTCCAGTCCCCGATCGAAGTCCACCCGCGGGCGCCACCCGAGCTCCTCCTTGAGCCGGGTAGGGTCGAGGGCATAGCGGCGGTCATGCCCGGGGCGATCGGCTACGAACTCGATTCGATCGCGGTCGAGCCGCAGGATGGCGAGCAGCTTCTCGGCGATCTCCAAGTTCGACCGCTCGTTCTCGGCCGACACCAGGTACGTGGCGCCTACCCGTCCGTCGTGCGCGATACGGTCGATGGCCGAAACGTGGTCCTCTACGTAGATCCAATCCCGGACGTTCCGCCCGTCCCCATAGAGCGGGATGGTACTCCCTCGAAGGAGGCGAATCACGGAATACGGGATGAGCTTTTCCGGGAATTGATAGGGACCGAAGTTGTTGCCGCAGTTCGAGAGCGTGACCCTGAGCCCGTAGGTCGCATGCCAGGCCCGGACGAGGTGGTCGGAGCCGGCCTTGCTGGCGGAGTACGGTCCCCGCGGCTGATACGGACTGGACTCCCCAAAGCGTCGGGGGTCTGTGAGGTCCAGGGAGCCGTAGACCTCGTCGGTTGAGACATGGTGGAACCGGCCGACATCCGCCGCCCGGCAGGCCTCGAGCAGCACGGCGGTGCCGAGGACGTTCGTCCGAACGAACTGGGTAGGGTCCCGGATCGCCCGGTCGTTGTGGCTCTCTGCCGCCAGATGCAGGACGAGGTCGGCGCCCTGCACGGCCGCGGCCACGTCCTCGGGATGGCCGATGTCACCGTGCACGAAGCGGAAGGCGGGATTCCGGTCGCAGTCGGTCAACGACTCGCGCCGTCCGGCATAGGTGAGCGCGTCGAACGCGACCACCTCGTCATCCGGGTGCTGCGCCAGCCAGTAGCGGGTCAGGTTCGACCCGATGAACCCGGCGGCCCCGGTGATGAGGACTCGCACGGTCTCGGGGTGGCGGCCGGCCACATGAGGATTTCCGTGGCCGAGGCGTCGAGGCGCGCGAGGCCTTTAGGGACCGCTTCGCTGTACGGGGCGTGGCCGTCGCGGCTCCCCCCGTGGCTGTCCCCGCCGTTCCGGCTCCGAAGGCCACCGGTAGGTTCGCTGTGCATGTCCGAGCGTTCCTCGGGGGTATCCCCCGGTGGGTGGTCGTCGGGGCCGTGGTCAACACGATCCTGGTCTTCCTCCCGTTCTTCGATACGAACAACCTCGGGTTCGCGCTATCGGAGGTCTCGACCCTGGGAAACCGCGACCTCGCGCTGTCCGGCGTCGGCTGGCCGGGCGGGTTCTTCTCCTTCGCCGTGTTCGTTCCCGCCTACCTCGGCTACGTCATGTCGGGATTCAGCGAGTACTGGGCCGCGGTTGTCGTCAAGGTCATCTTCCTGGCCTTCAACCTCGCCTCGGCAGGGATCCTCCGCCGCATTGGAAGTACGTACGGCCGGCGCACCGGGGACCGGCTCGCGACGTTCGCCCTGCTCAACCCCGCGCTCCTCCTGGTCAGCTACGTCTGGATGAACTGGGACGTATTCCCGGTGTTCTTTACCCTCCTCGCGTTCTACCTCCTGCGGTACGCCCGTCCCTTCGAGGACGATCGTGCGAACGTCGGCGCTGCCGTGGCCGCCCTGCTCGTGGCGACCCTGTTCTACTGGTACCCGCTCGCGCTGCTGCCCGGGCTCGTCGTTTACACCCCGGACCGTGCGCGGCGACGGACGCTCCTCGTGATGGCGGTAGGCGGACTCGGAGCTCTTCTCCTCGCCAACTGGCTGCTGTTCGTAGGAGGCCCCGGGCCCTACCTTGGGGCGCTTGGCGGTGGCTCGACCCAGCTCAACCGGGTCGGCCTCGCGGGGCTTCAGTACTTCGTCCCGCTCGGGTCGGCGGGGACGCTCGCGCTGGTCGCGGGGATCATCGTCGGACTCCCGATCGTTCTGAAGCGGGGGAACGTGGCGGAACCGGCCGCCCTCGGAGCGGTGCTGCTTCTCCTGCTTTGGTCCGTCCCCATCGCCCTCGCGGACAACCTCCTCTGGCTTCTCTGGTTCGTCCCGTTGTTCGCGCTCCGCTCTCGGACGGGGACGGTCTCCTGGGCCCGGCTCTTCGCCGCCTCGCTGGTGCCCATCGTGGGCATCCTCGCGTTCACCCCGGTCATTTCGAACGGACAGCCGGACGGTTCCGGGATAGTCTACTGGGGTTACCCGCTGTTCGGGTCGAACTTCCGTCTCGTTCCCCTGCCCGCGGGGCTGCCGGGCTACCTTCTCGCCTACAACCTCCTGTTCTTTGGCCTAGTTCTCGTGACTCTCGGCTGGATCGCAGCCTCACGCGCGCGGGTGCCAACTCCCGGAGTCCCGAACGGCGAGGGAGGCGCCGGCGAGCACCCCCCCCTCAGGACCCGTGTTGGCCGGTCGAAGCGCTACGGCCGGGCCAGAGCGCTCTGGGCGGTGCTCGGCCTCACGGTTCTCCTCGTCGTCTCGTCCTGGATCTTCAACTCGACCCTACCGGGGAGCCTCGACTACGACGGGGCAGGGAACGCTCCGTTGGCCGCTCTGCATCCCACGTTCCTCCCGTTCACCGGGGATGTCCCCCGGGCCATTCCGAACGCGACCTACTTCCAGCGGGGGCCGGACGTCGGGATTTATCCGGCCGCCCTCCCCCTGGCGTTCGGTACACCTCTTCCGGGGAAGCGGGTCACCGCGGACCTGGGGATCGCCCTTACCGACCAGATCGCCCAGATGACCCCCGTGCTCGAGAGCCAGGCCACAACCCTCTCGCTGCTGGACCTCGCCACGGTGAACGCCGCGCGGGCCGTGCCGCTCCCGCCCGATATCGCGACCGCGGTCGTACCGGGCACGAA
>DAHVAA010000017.1 GCA_027314845.1 Thermoplasmata archaeon
GTGGGCGTCAGGACGAGCGCGAGGATGCGACCGGTAGGCTGGTCGAGCAGCCGCTCCAGGGTCGGAAGCAGGAACGCCGCGGTCTTGCCGGTCCCGGTCTGGGCCGTCGCGACGACGTCCCGACCGAGGACGGCCTCCGGGATCGTCCGCTGCTGGATCGGCGTCGGAACGTGGTACCCGATCTCCCGCACGCCCTGGCGGAGCTTCGGGTGGAGGGGAAGGTGTTCGAAGGTGCCGGTAGACTCGTCGCCGTCGCGGGGGCTCTCGGGGTCGCTCATTGGCTCGTCAACACCCCGAATCGCGCAATCGAAAGGGGTCCGTCGCGTTTTTGGACACGCTCCCCACGCTTAAGACGCTTGGCCGAGAGGGACGGCCGAGGGAAGCCCCGTCCCGGTCGGCAGCCTCCTTCGCCCTCGGTAGGGCGCGAGCCATAGTGCACGGCCCCAGGCCCGGGAGAGAGGCTAAGTGAGGTCATGGCGTCGGTACATCTTCCGCGCATCGGACCCACCGCGTGTCGCATGCTGGAGTACCGCACGATCCGAAGATCCTGGCCGCTGGTCGCAGCGCTGATCCTGGCCACGATGTCGGCCAGCGGGGGGCTGGCCGCCGGAGTCGGTCCTTCCCTCCACGTGAACCTCGCGGCCGCCGGCGACGGCGCACCCCTGGCTCCGCGTTGTCCTGGCACATCCACGAACGTTAGCCCCTGTGGAACGATTCCGGCCGGCGATTCGACCGTGGGGGCGCGATGGTGGAACACCACCGGCGTGGTCAGTGATCTTCCTGCCACCGACGGCCGAATCCAGGCGATCTACGATCAGCGGGACCGGGAGGTCCTGCTCACCGACGCGATCGCCGGGAACCTTACCACGTGGACCTACGCGGACTACCAGTTCTCCGAGATCCACCCGCTTCTTTCCCCGAGCGGGGTTGAAGGCAGCCTTGGCTACGATGGGGCGGATGGCTACCCCCTGTTTCTTTCCTTCACGACCGACCCGGCGACGACCTGGGCGTTCATCAACGGGAGTTGGACCGTGCGCCCCACCGCACATTCCCCGTCCGGATGGGCGGCCCAGGGCACGCTGGTCGATGACTGGGCCGATGGGGTCGTCCTGCTCTACGCGTGGGGGACGAATCAGACCGGAAGCGGGGTCTGGGAGTACCTTTGGGAGTACGCCAACCAGGACTGGACCAACCTGACCCACGCTGCACCGCCTCCCCAGGTGGTGGGAACCACGGTTGGAGTCCAGTACTCCGAGGCGATTGCCTACGACTCGACGGACGGCTATGTAGTGCTCTTCGGAGGACCCGGCGCGGCGGGCGGCGGCTCCACGTGGAAGTTCCTCGCGGGGCAATGGACCGAGGTCTGCAGCAGCTGCGGCCCGTTCGGGGGTGGGATCGCCTCCGGCAGCATTACGGACGACCCGGCGGACGGCTACCTTCTCGTCTTCGGAGCCGGGAACCGGACGATCAACGGCTGGGCGGGGGGGAACGCGACCTGGACTTTCGCCTCGGGGGCGTGGGCGCAGGCCGTCACCCCCGTCGCCCCATCCTGGCGGTTCGGCGCCGAGATGACCTTCGACGGGCGAGACGCTCACGTCCTTCTGATCGGCGGGTTCTCGGTGCCCGACGCCCCCGGGGGCCACCCGTTCGCCCTTTCGGACATCTGGGAGTACGGGCAGTCCATCCCGGCGGCGTATCCGATCACGTTCGAGGTTGCCCCCGCGGCCCCGGGAGGGGTCGGGTTCGCAGGTCAGACCTACTCGAACGGGACCCGGATCTACGTTCCGAACGGAACGTACCCGTTGGAGCCCGTCGTGAACCGCTCGGGGGGGAACTCCTCCTGGGTCCACTTTTCCGGCTGGACCGTCTCCGGCGGCCCGACCCTGCTCGGGGATAGGCTCATCGTCAACGGGAGCGGGGGCGTGGTCCTCGGCACTTTCGTTCCCTACCCGCGGGTGAGATTCCTGGAGGACGGCTGCGGACCGATCACGTTCAACGGAACGCCGTACGCGAACGGGTCGTTCGGACAGTTCCTTCTCTCGGAGGGCCCGTTTGCCGTCTCCGCATCCGCGTGCACCGCGTACCAGTTCGTCGGCTGGCTCTCCACCGGCGGCGTATCGCTCGCCAATGGTTCGATGGAGACGGTCGTCACCGTTCTCGGCAACGGCACCCTGACGGCGGCCTACGGGAGGGTCGAGAACGGGCCGGTGATCACGGCGTTCCTGGCGGAGCCCACGCAGTTCGCCCTGGGGGGAAGGACCCAGGTCTCGGTGACGGTCGCCGGGGGAGTCCCCCCCTACCACTTCGCCTACCGGGGGCTTCCCGTCGGCTGCCCGAGCGTCGACCAGTCCGTCCTGCTCTGCATCCCCACGGTCACGGGTACCTTCCAGGTGACACTCTGGGCGAACGATTCGACCGGGGCGTACGCCCGGGGTTCGATGTCGTTCGAGGTTCTTCCCGTGACGGCCCTCCCCACGGTGACGGCCTTCTCCGCCACTCCGGACCCGGTGACGGCCGGCCAGCAGGTCACCTTCCTGGTCGACGTCGTCGGGGGAACCCCTCCCCTGTCCTACTACTACTCCGCTCTCCCCCCGGGATGCCGCTCCGTTGCGGCGCCCGCCCTCGTCTGTGCTCCTCTGCAGACCGGCACCTTCGCCGTGACGGTAACGGTGGCCGATGCCGCCGGACATGTGGCGTACGCGGGAGTCGGGCTCGCCGTGGTCAGCTCGGGCGGACCGCTCCTCCCATTGCCCGGAATCCTCGCCTCGCCCGCCGGGCTCCTCGGCCTGGGCACGATGGTCGGCGCCGCCACCGGTGTGAGCGTCGGGTGGCGGCGTCGGTCCCGGGCCACCGAGGAACCGGCGGCCACCGCGTCCCGGACCGGGGACCGCTAGCCCAAGGGGCGGGGCGGGTTCTGGTCGATGGTCCGGTGGACCGGCGACCCGACCGACCAGCCGAAGTCCTTGGTCCCTTCCACCGGCTCCCACCCGAACAGGGGGGAGGGGGAGAGGACGCCTTCGGCCCCTGCCGAGACTCGCGCCGCCGCCTCGATCGCTCCGAAGACCGCGACCGCACCGAGAGTGGTCTGGCCCTGTTGGACCGCCCCCCGGAGAGAGTTCCAGACGATGGTGGGAGAGGCCGTGGCGGGGCGCGCGTAGCCGCGGCGCACGTGGTCGCGAATGTGGCGGATCGTGCGAATGCGCTGGAGGAGCATCCCCCGCACGTTCGATGGGGGGAGGATGAAGACCAGGGCGCCCGGGACATAGGCCGCCCGATAACCCGACCGCTCGACCTGCTGCTGAAGCCCCGCGTCCTCGAGCCCCGAGTCGGCGGGCAATGAGATCGGTAGCCGACGGAATGCCTGGACAACGGTCGTCTTCGGTTGGCGGCGGCTCACGTGATCGTGGATCGCCCACTCGGCCCGGCTCGCCCACCGCACGATGGGGCTCCGGCTCGGTCCCGGGACGATGCGGGGCCCCACGATCCCGACCTCCGGGTCGGAAAGGCCCTGCAGCAGCCGCTCCAGGCACGCCGGGTGCAGACGAACGTCGGCGTCGATGCGGACGACGACCGACCCGGTCGCCATGTGGATGAGCCGGTCCAGCGCCCGAAGGAGGCCGTCGCGCTCCCCGGAATCCACGGCGCGCACAACGCGCCAGAGATTCGAGTGGGAACGGACGATCTCGGCGGTCCGGTCGGTGCTGCCGGAGACATCCACCAGGACCTCGAGGATCTCGCCGCCGCTGAGCTGCGTCGAACGGAGGTCGGTCAGCAGGGCATCGATGTTCCGCTCTTCATTGTAGGCGGGGATGCAGACCGAGACGGTAGGGCCGCTGTGAGATGTCATATGGAGTACCCTACCGGGAAACCGACTTCTGGCGTTCCGCTATCGCGACGACCTTTGCTGGCAGGGGCGAATTAATAATGCTTGCCCTGAAAGTGCGTGCCTTGGTCGGGGCGCCGAGTAGGTTTCGCGGACCGCCGTGCATGCCTGGTGTCCCCATCGCAAGCCGATGTCGCGACCGTTGGAGGCGGGGAGCGGCAGTGTCGGCCCGCCGACTACATGCCGGTCGGCGCTACAAATAGCTCATGGAACAAGATTGCGCCCCGTTGGGCGGTGGTCAGGGGCGGCGCGGGGCCGGGGTCCGCCGCGACGGCGCCGAGCCCGGTCCGCCCGAGGCACTAAATTCTGAGCCCTCCTCGGGGTCGTGGTGACCGGGCCTCCCGAGACGGACGAGGGCGGACCCGCGCCACGACGACTCCGCGTGACGGTGGTCACCCCGGTCTATCCGCCATCGGTCGGCGGTGCGGAGGCAGTACACTTCCAGGTCGCGCAGGCCCTCTCGCAGGTCGCGGACGTGACGGTGCTGACCGCCGACCTCAATGCGAGAGGGTCGGGGCCCGCACCCCCGTCGGACCCGCCGCTCGCGGCAGGGACCGGACCCAACGTGCGCTACCTTCCGTCGTACCGGATATTCGGTGAGCGCTGCATCCGGCCGCGGTGGCTCTGGAGGGCCCTCCGCGAGGCTCGACCGGACGTTCTGTGGACCAATGCCCCCTCGTTGACCGGGGATCTGGGCTCGGTCTTCGGGCGGCTGCACGGGGTCCCGTGGCTGGCGGTCTATCATGGGGATCTGAGGGCGGACCGTCCCTACGCCCGGCCCTACGGTCGCTTCGAGACGCGCTGGCTTCGGGCCGCGGACGGGGTGTTCGTGTACACCGACACCTATGCGCGGCGGCTCGTCTCCCGCGGGCTCCGGTCCGAGCGCCTCCACGTGGTCCCACCCGGCCCGATGGTCGAGCCGGCCCTCGAACCGGTCTCGCGCGCGCCGCGAGAATCGTCCGGCCCGGATCCCGACCATCCGTTCCTGTTCGTCGGCGGTCTGGATTCTCCCCGCTCGTACAAGCGGCCCGAACTCTTCCTCCGGGCGCTCGCCCTCTTGCTGGCCCGCGGAGTAGCCGCCCCCGCGTGGATCGTGGGAGAGGGAGATCGGCGGCCCGCGCTCGAGGAGGAAGCCACCCGACTCGGGCTTAACGCCTCCGTTCGTTTCCGCGGTCGGTTGTCGGACCTCGAACTCGCCGAGTGCTACGCGTCCGCATGGGCTCTCGTGCTTCCCTCCACGTCCACCGAGGGCTTCGGCATCGTCATCCTGGAGGCCTTGCGTGCGGGCTGCCCGGCCGTCGTCTCCCCCGCAATGCCATCCGCGGAGCTGTTCGAATCCATGGGATGCGCGCGTGTCTTCCGACCGGAGTCCGTGGAAGGGCTGGCCGCCGCGCTCACCGTCCTGGCCTCCGGGAGCGAGCGGACCCGCCTCGCGCGGGCCGCCGCGGAGGCATCGTCCCGGTTCGGCTGGTCCGTCTCCCTTCCCCGGTTCGTGGGCCCGATCCTGGCCGCGGCGCACCGGCACCGGGGAGCGCGGCGGTCGGGGGGGGCCGAGGGGTGACCCGGTCCCCGGCGGCCGTGACCGCAGGTGCCGCCGGCCGCCTCCCTGTCGAACTGGGGCGATGGATCGGATGGGCGAGGTCGCTCGTTCGGGACCCGGGCTACCGTCGGCTGCGGTGGGTGCTCCTCATCGGGCTGCTGGTACGATTCGTCCTTGCCCCTCTCACCTCATGGACCGTCGATACCGACGGGTTCGTTCTCGGTGATCTTCAACTCCTGTACACGGGCGACCCGTACACCTCCGGTCTGTTCTTCAACCCCCCCTTTGGGCCAGTGCTCGAGGCCCCGTTCGTCGTCCTCGCGCTCCTCCTCTCCGGTGGCCAGCCGCTCCTCGTCCTCGTGGCCACCATCGGACCCGCGACCTCCGTCACGGGCATCTCCCCGCTCCTCCCCACCGCGGCGGCGCTGCTGGCGGTCAAAGTCCCCCTGTTCGCGGGGGATGTTGCGGTCGCCCTCACCCTCCGGTGGATCGGCTTGCCCCGCTACGGGGCGCGGAACGCCGACCTCCTTGCCGCCGTGTGGCTGCTCAACCCGCTGGTCCTGTGGGTCTCGGCCGTCCACGGCGAGGCCGACACCTTCGCCGCACTCTTCATGATCCTCGCGCTGGCCGCCGGCGCCCAGCGTCGGTTCGTTCCGGCCGGCGTCCTCTTGGCCCTTGGCGTCTTCACGAAGGCCTACCCGCTGGTCCTGCTCCCGCTTTTGGCCGTGCTCGCATGGCAGAGCACCGCGCGCGGGTCGGGTGGTTGGGAGCGGGCGAAGCCGCTCGGACGGCTCGCGTTCGGTCTTGGGATCGGGTCGCTGCCGTTTCTTGCGTGGGTCGCTCCGATGGTCTCGGTCCTCACCGCCAGCGGCGGGTCGGTCTCCTACGGTGGACTGAGCCCGCTCATCATCTACAACGTGGCCGTGCCGAAGGCGTTCGGGTCGCTGGCGTTCCTGCAGGGGGTGGGCCTCGCGCCCTACCTTCTCGATACGTTCCGGGGAATGGCGATCGTCGCGGTCGCCGGGGCACCCCTCCTGCTGTGGAGATGGCAGGACCGGGGGGGTAGGGCGGGCGGAGCCGATGGTATGGCGATGCTGGCGACCCTGGCCGTCTGGCCCGTCGTCGGCGTCCTGCTTTCGGACTCGGTTCCCGAGTCCGAGAACATGGTCGGTCTGCTCGCGCTGCTGCTGGTCGCCCTCCCCGTGCTCGGCCGGCACGGTGCGGCGGCGTACGGCCTGATCTCCTCCGCCGCGTTCGCGCTGTACATGACGCTCCTCTCTCCGGCCGCGTTCTTCTATCCGGCCGCGGCGTACGTCGGCCCCGGCGCGGTCGCGTGGGTGAACGGGATCGTGATCGGCTACGTGCGGGGCCAGGGCATCGTTTCCCAGGGGTTCACCTGGCTTCTCTGCGGTCTCGTCGGGGGCGGCACGCTTCTGGTCCTATGGGTCCTCTCCGCGCTTCGCGCCTTCGCGCGACAGTCGGGTCGTGCGGAAGACGGGGGGTCCGGATGATCGGGAGGCGGTCGTGGCGGCACCCCGTCCGTTGGAGCGCGGCCAGCGCGCTCCTCGCGGTGTTCGTGGGCCTGATCCTTATCGAAGCCGGCCTTTTCGCCGTCACCCAGCGTCGCCCGGCGCTGGACGTATCGGTCGCCACCGAGGTCAGCGGTCCGCGAACGACCGTGACCTTCTCGCTGGGGGCGGGCCCGTTGCCGATCGGCGTGCATCTCGCCGTCCTACCGGGGACCGCCGAGCCGCTGCGGGACCCGGCCGTACTCTACTTCGCGGACCCGGCGTACCCCTCCCTCTACGCGTCGCCGGCGGATGTCTACGGCATGGGCGTCCGCATCGGGACGTACTTTCCCCTCATGGGGTCGCACGATTACATCGTGTTCGTCAACAGCGAGGACCTTCCCGCCATGCTGGCCCGCCATCCCTACGGCACCCTCGTCATCGCCGGTGGAGGGGTCATTCCGGATTATGTGTACTCCCCGATCTCGAGCCTGCTGCGGAGCTGGGTCGAGGGAGGCGGCACCCTCGTGTGGGCCGGCGGACCCCTCGCCTACTCCTCCGGACATGTCTCGAAGGCGACGGGACAGTTCGTCTACAACAGCCTGCAGTGGGCCGGCC
The DNA here is from genome assembly GCA_027314845.1 of Thermoplasmata archaeon. Next base: position 7,550 of record DAHVAA010000017.1, read on the forward strand.
AGACCGACCTGCTCGGCTTCCCGCTGTGCGACCCGGTGGACCTCGCCTCGATCAACGGGACGAGCTCGCTCACGCTGTCCGCCTCCGAGCCGAGTCCGCTGGGGGCGGCGCTGGGGATCGGCTACCAGGGAACGCCCGCCGGAGCCAATACTTCCGAGGTGACCGCCCACGGAGGTACGGTCCTCGGCTACGCCACTCCCTCCTCGGGCGGCGCTGCCTCACGGACCTCGCTCGCCTACCTCCCGCTCGGGTCCGGGGCCGTCTACTACTTCGGGGGTGCGATCTTCCAGGGCGGTCTGGGCTATGTGCCCCAGGCGTCGGTGAACCTGACCCTCGACATCGCCCTCCTCCTGACCCTGAACTACCGACCGACGCTCGGCCCGTCGGCCTTTGCCAATATCGGTCTCGGCCCCCTTCAGAGCCGCTCGGTGGCGCTGACGGTGAACGGCTCCTCCGGGGGGTTGATCGCCTTCGTGCGCAGCGCGCTCCAGGGCGGGCTTGAGTACTTCTGGTCGGGGACGCTCGACCCCCCGGTGCCTCTCGCGGTCGCCAGAGGCTCTCCGAGCGAGGTCGGGTAGGCCGTTCCGGCTCGCCGCGGGGCTCGCGGCCAGCCCGCGCGGGTTCGCCCTCCCGCTACGGGGGACGGGTCCAGCGGATCACCGCGATCGCATTGGCGAACGGGTACGGGTGGTGGGAGGGATCCGCGCGCCAGGCTTTCCAGTCCCCGTAGACGGCGTCCCGCACCTCGGCGGCCGACGACACCCGCCAGCGGTTGTCCCAACTCACACGACGGAGGAACTCCAGCGCTCCACCGAACAGCGGACCGTGACCCAGGCGGTCATCGAGGTGCGGATTGTGCCCGAGGGGAACGGTGACGAACGCTCGGCCCCCGGGGGCGAGGAGGGCGTGGAGGCGCTCCAGTGCACGCCCGACCTTTCCGGCGTCCCGGGGACGTTCATCCCAGCCGATGTGCTCGATCGTCGAGATCGAGACGATCCGGTCGAACCGTTCCGGTGGTTCGTAGTCCACGATGTCGACGTTCGTCACTCGGTCCCCCCGCTCGTACTTGTCGACCACCGTGAGGCCGGGGGGGCGGGGAAGGTAGTGCCCGGAGACGTTGCCGACCTCGAGCGTGCGGCGCCCCCGGGCCTCCTCGAGCGCGGCGGTCAGGAGGGGGATCTCCACGGTCCTCTCGTTCGCCCAGGTGTAGTGGTACGGATGATAGAAGTAGGCATGCGGCCGGCCGTCCCACTCGAAGGTCGTCTCGTCCTTCGCGTACGTCGCCCATTCGAGCTGGCGCCAGTCCGGGCGGGTCATCTCGAGACGGACGTACTCCTCGAGCACCGACTCGCGATCGGGGTGGCGGAGGGCGTGCAGCGCGAGCAAGGGGAGGTCGACGGCCAGGTCGCGGAACCGCCCCATCCGTGTCACCCCGGCCCGGATCGTGATCTGCCCCGGCGGACACATAGTCCTTCGCCGGCCGCCGGGGGGATCCCGAGGCCGCCGTGCTCAGAGCTTCTTGACCGCGGCAACGAGCCTGGCCACCGACTCCTGGGCGTCGCCGTAGAGCATCCGGGCGTTGTCCTTGTAGAACAGCTCGTTCTCCACCCCGGCGAAGCCCTTGCCCTGGCCGCGCTTGAGGATGATCACGTTCTTCGCCTGGTCCACGTCGAGGATGGGCATCCCCTGGAGCGGGCTCCCGGCCCGACGGGCGGCCGGATTGACGACGTCGTTCGCCCCGATGACCAGCACCACATCGGTGCTCGGGAACTCCGGGTTGATCTCGTCCCGGTCGAACAGCTTGTCGTAGGCGATGCCCGCCTCCGCGAGCAGGACGTTCATGTGCCCGGGCATCCGGCCGGCGACGGGGTGGATCGCGAACTTCACGGACACCCCTTTTTGCTCGAGGAGGTCGCTCAGCTCCTTGACCTTGTGCTGGGCCTGGGCGACGGCCATGCCGTAGCCGGGCGCGATGACCACCTTCGACGCGTACGCCAGCATCACCGCGACGTCGTCGGCCTCGATCGGCTTGAGCGCGCCCTCGACCGGGCGGCCCGACTCCTCGACGGCCCCGAAGGCGCCGAAGAGGACGTTGCCGATCGAGCGGTTCATCGCTCGGGCCATGAGTACGGTGAGCATGGAACCGGCGGCGCCCACCAGGATGCCGGCGATGATCATCGCGTAGTTCGCGAGCGCGAACCCGTCCATCGCGACGGCGATCCCCGTCAGGGCATTGAACAGCGAGATGACCACCGGCATGTCCGCCCCCCCGATCGGCAGGGTCAGGAGGAGCCCGAAGCCGAGGGCAAGGACGAAGAACAGCGGCAGGGCCCACGACGGAGCGACAACCAGCGTGAGAGCGCCCACGACGAGCGTGGCGCCGAGGACCGTCATGTTGAGGGGCTGCTGGCCCGGGAAGGTGATCGGCCGCTGACGCATCCAGCCTTGCAGCTTCAAGAACGCGATGACGCTCCCGGAGAACGACACGCTGCCGATGACGGCCCCCGCCACGGAGAGCGCGCCGTACGTGAGCCCGACGTTCGAGAGCAGCTCGACGGCCGCGATCGCGCCCGCCGCTCCTCCTCCCATCCCGTTGTAGATCGCCACCATCTGGGGCATGTCGGTCATGGCGACCTTCTTGGCGGCGTAGAACCCGACCAGTCCCCCGATACCGGCAGCGAGGACGATCAGCCAGAGATTGCCCATTCCGGGAATGAAGAACGTCGCGATCGTCGCCACCAGCATGGCGGCCCCGGCGTACACGATGCCGCTGCGGGCGGTCTTCGGCGAGCTCATCCGCTCGAGGGCGAGCACGAAGAAGAGGATGGTGACGAGGTAGACGGGATCGTAGACGTCGATCATTTCGCCCCCTTCTTCGACCGGTCGAACATCTCCAGGATGCGCTCGGTGACCACGTACCCGCCCGTGACGTTCATCGCCCCCATCACGACGGCGAGGAACCCGATCACCTGCTCGACGAGGTTCGTCGCGAACCCCAGGGCGAACATCGCCCCCACCAGGACGATGCCGTGGACGAAGTTCGACCCCGACATGAGCGGGGTGTGCAGCAGGACCGGAACGCGGCTGATGACCTCATAGCCGAGGAACGCCGCGAGCAGGGCGATGAAGAGCGCCGAATAGAGGTCCGCGGTCATGCCGAACCCCCCATGAGCTCGCGAGTCGGGCCGTGCTTGACCTCGCCGCCCTGGGTCAGCAGGCTCGCCGCCAGGATCTCGTCGGAGAAGTCGGTCACGATGCGGCCCTCCTTCGTGATGAGGAGGCCGAGGAACGCCTGGAGGTTCTTCGAGTACATCTGGCTCGCGTGCCCCGAGAGGCGGCTCGGAAGGTTCAACGGTCCGCTGATCGTCACCCCGCCCTCGGCGATGGTCTGGCCGGGCTGGGTGAGTTCGCAGTTGCCCCCACCCTCCGCCGCGAGGTCGACGATGACGGCCCCCGGGCGCATCTGGCGGACCATCTCACCGGAGACCAGCCGCGGCGCCTTCCGGCCGGGGACGTTCGCGGTCGTGATGACGATGTCCGCCTGGGCCACGGCACGGGCGACCATCGCCTGCTCCTGTGCCTTCTCCTCCGCGGTGAGCTCCCGCGCGTACCCGCCGGCGCCCTCGGCATTGATGGCCAGCTCGAGGAACTTCGCCCCCAGGCTCCGGACCTGCTCGCCGGCCGCCCGTCGAACATCGTACGCCTCGACCAGGCCGCCCAGGCGTCGGGCCGTGGCGATGGCCATGAGGCCGGCCACTCCGGCTCCGAGGATCAGCACGCGGGCGGGTCGGATCGTGCCGGCCGCGGTGGTGAGCATCGGCAGGAATCGCGGGCAGAGCTCCGCGCCGATCAGGGCCGCCTCGTAGCCGGCCACCGTGGCCTGCGACGAGAGGACATCCATGCTCTGGGCACGCGAGATGCGGGGAAGGAGCTCGAGCGCAAAGGCGGTCTGGCGGCCATCTCGCAATGCGCGGACCGCCTCGAGGTTCCGCGCCGCGTTCATGGACGCGACCACGATCGTTCCCGGCGCCAGATTCTTGATCAGGGCCGGCGAGGGCGGCTGGACGCCGAGCACGATCTGGGCCCCTTCGGTGAGCGCGGGAAGGCCCGAGACGACCTTCGCTCCCGCCGTCGCGTACGCGTCGTCGGGAAAGAACGAGGCCGCCCCCGCACCGGCCTCGATACGGACCTCGATACCGTCCTTGACCAGGCGTTGGACGATCTCGGGCACGAGCGCGACTCGGCGCTCTCCGGGCGCCAGCTCCTTTGGCACCGCGACGGTGGCGGCCATGGAAATCGACCCGGTCCATCGGGGTGAGATTATACCGTTGGCGCCCGGCATTCGTGGCGGTGTGCGTCATCCTCGCACGCACCCTCGCTGGGCGGTGACGGAACCTTATAGTGCGCCCCACCGTGCCATCGATCCCATGCCCCGACCCAGCGGCCCCCAGCCCGCAGTGCCCGGGCGGGACTCCGGTGTCTTCGACCGCATCGTCTGCGGCGATGCCCGCACCGAGCTCGACCGGTTGCCGGCCGAGAGCGTGCAGCTCGCGATCACCTCGCCCCCGTACAACGTGGGCATCGCCTACGCGGGCTACGGGGACGACCGCGGGCCGGCGGACTACCTGGCGTGGCTCAAAGGGATCTGGGCCGCGCTCTATCGGGTGCTCACCGTCGGGGGTCGTTTGGCGCTCAATGTCGCCCCCACCTCGATCAAGAACTTCCGCCCCATTCATCACGACCTCTCGACCGACCTTCGGTCGCTGGGGTACATCATGCGCACCGAGATCATCTGGTACAAGCAGACGATGGGCCGCCGAACGGCGTGGGGGAGCTGGCGGAGCCCGGCGAACCCCCACATCGTTCCGTCCTGGGAGTACGTCCTCGTGTTCTCGAAGGGCACCTGGCGGCTGCCCGGGGAGGCGGAGAAGGTCGACATCACCGCGCGGGAGTTCCAGGACTTCTCCGACGGACACTGGTCGATCCCGCCCGAGCGGCGCCGGCGGGGACACCCGGCTCCCTTCCCCGAGGCGCTCATCGAGCGGCTGATCAAGTTCTACTCCTACCGCGGAAACGTCGTGCTGGACATGTTCGGAGGCACGGGAACCGTGGCCTCGGTGGCGCGGCGGACCGGGCGCCACTTCCTGCACATCGACGCCTCGCCCGACTATTGTCGTCAGGCGCTGGACCGCGTCGAACGTGCGGCTCCCCCCACCGACTCGCCGATACCGGCGCCGGCGGGGATCTCCTTCCCACCCGGCTCCTCAGCCGGGGCCACGGACTAGGGATCGGGACGGCGGACCGGCCCCCGGGGGGACCTCGCGGTCGCGGGGAGGGCGGAAGACCCGTCGGCGCATCTCCCGGACCCCGAACTCGAGCAGGGGCTCGAGGTTGACGGTATCCGCCCGGTTGTAGCGCACGAGGCGGTCGAGGGCCCCCGCGCTCCCCGCTCGGTACGCCTCCCAGAGACGGACGGCATCGATCCCGTGGATACCCTCTACCCCGTCGCGGCTCCCCAAGCCCAGCAGCTGCTCGATCCGCTTGAGGCCCCCCGTGTAGCCGAGCCGACGGAGCAGGAATCGGAGATCGATGTGGGCGGCCGGAGGGACCCACGCGGGAAACCGGACCTCCAAGAACGGGACGTCGAACAGCGACCCGTTGAAGGTCACGAGGATATGGAAGCGCGACAGGTACGCGGGGAGCTCCTCGAGGTCGTCGTCCGCCACGAAGCTTCGCGTCGCGCCGCCCCCGTGGGCCGTCACCACGGTGACGATCCCCTCGTAGGGCGAGAGCCCGGTCGTCTCGATGTCCAGGAAGACGGTCGCCCTGGGAAAGCTCGGGTAGAGGCGCCAATGTTCCGAGGCCGGGAGGCGGCCCGCGAAGAACCCGACGTCTCGACTCTCGCGCGCCTCGATGCTCCGGACGATCTCCCGCTCCAGGAGACCGTGGCGGTCCGCGGGACGCTGTTTCGCCGCGGTTTCCGCGCGCAGCGCCTCCCAGGAGCGGATACCCCGACTCCACAGCTCGGCCTCGGTGGCCGGTCCGATCCCCGGAAGGTGCAGGAAGGTGCGGCAGAGCAGATCGTCCCATTCGGGCTCGTCGCCAAAGCCCGTCCAGTTGGCGCGGCTCATGGCCGGGGATCCGCCGCCTCCACCGGTAAGCGCCCCAAGGCCCCCGTGAGGCTCTTCACCGCGTCCCAGAACTCCGTGACCTGCGCCTTCCCAAGGCGGGAGGCGTAGACCGGGGCCCGATACTCCGCCTCCAGCACGTCGGGGTCGTCCGAATCCCAAACGAGGCGAAGGACCCAGCCGCCGGGCCGCTCCTCCTCGTATGCGAAGATCCGCCGACGCGGGTCGGTCGGCACCGGGTTCGGCTCGAGAAGGTCGAGGGGAGGCATCAACGGCGGGGTCGGGCCGAGGAGGACCATCGGCTCCTCCCGCGACGGCAGGCGAAGGCGGATCCAGGCCGCGACCGGCCATCGGCTCTTCGGGCTACCGAGGAGGGCCACGCCCGCCCAACGGCGCGCGCCAGATAGCCTCGCCGCCGTGGCGCGGCGACCGGGCTCGCGCCCGGGGGGAACGGTTCCGGGGAAAATAGGAACC
>DAHVAA010000180.1 GCA_027314845.1 Thermoplasmata archaeon
CGAACTCGAGATGCTCGGCGAGGCTCACCGCGAGCGCCGCCATCGCGTGGAGGTGGTGGTTGCTCGTCACCCCCGGGAAGGCACCGCCCTGGAGCTTCTTCACGACCTCGGGGTCCTCTGACTGGCCGAGGAGGATCCCGTGCTGGGGGCCGGGGAGCGTCTTGTGGGTCGAGGCGCTCAGGACCGTGCAACCCTCGTGGAGCGGGTCCTGGAACTGGCCACCGGCGATCAGTCCGAGCACGTGCGCCCCGTCGTACCAGCCGCGCGCTCCGATTTCCTCGAGCGTCGGGCGGAGCTCGTCGATCGGCATCGGGAACAGGAACAGGGACAGCCCGAAGAGGCAGAGCTTCGGGCGGACCGCGCGCAGGATCTCCCGCGTGCGGGGCACGTCGATCGTCATCCGCTCCGGGTCCCACGCGTAGTAGACCGGCTTCACGCCGCGCAGTCCGAACGCGCCGAACGAGGCGCTCGAGATGTGCGCCCCGTCGGCGAGACGGCTCGTGCCGACCAGGTCGCCGGGTTCGGTGAGGGCCTTCAGGACCGCGAGATTCGCGACCGTGCCCGACGTCGGCCGCACGTCGGCGAACGAGCAGCGGAAGAGACGACGGGCGAGGTCGAGACAGAGGTTCTCGATCTCGTCGACCTGCTCGTTCCCCTCATAGTACCGCTCGCCCGGCAACCCCTCCGCGTAGCGCGAATGGAGGTCACTGATCAGGAGCTCCTTCGCGTACGGGGAGAGCAGGTTCTCACTCGCGATGAGAGGGATCGACTGCTCGAACCGCTGGCTATGCTCCTGGGCGATCGTACGGAGGCGGCCGACCACCTGGGCCATCTCTCCCGGGGCGGGTCCGGTCGGTGCCGAGCCCCCCACCCCCCCATTTCCACTGGAACTCGTCCCGCCCCCGCTCATCGCCCTTCTCCGGGCCCGCTTGCGCGGACGGCCGGACGCACCCCCTCGAGACCATATATGGAACGTGCCCGTCTCGGACCGCGATGTCCGACCCGGCCCCGTCCTCCCGTCGACCGTGGCCGGTCCAACGCCGCTTCTACGTCCCGTACCACGACCTCGACGTGCTGAACCACCTCAACCATGCGGCGTACTTTCCCTACATGGAGACGCTCCGCTGCGACTACTACCTCCCCCTGCTCGGGCCGCTCGACCCGGCGAAGCTCGACATCATCATCGCCGAGGCGACGTGCCGTTACCTCGCCCCCGTGCCGTACGGCGCGGAACTGGTCGGTGAGGTGGCGCCGGCCGACCCTTTGGGACGGACGAGCTTCACGCTCCTCTACCGCTTCACGATCTCGGGCACGGAGACGGTAGCCGCCCGGGGTCGAACGGTCGTCGTCTGCTACGACTACGCGCGAGGGGAGAAGCGCCCGATCCCGCCCGAGCGTCGCGCCCGGCTCGAACGAGACCTCATTGTCCCGGCTTCGGAAGGCTGGTGAGCGTCGCTCCGTCCAACTTCCACTGGAAATGAGGGGGTGGGGGGGTCTCCCGCTCAGTACGCGGGGTGGATCGGGTCGTTGCGAGGGAGCGGGGGAGGCCAGGGGATCGGCTCGATGTAGCCGGGGTCCTCCGCGACGGTCTCGACCCGGTAGAGCACGCCCGTGCCCTTGAGGGCCGAGTGGATCTTCTCGAGGCACTCGTGGAACTCCGCCTCGGTCTTCCACTCGAAGGCGAGGTCGTGGGGGCCGATGATGAACGAGAGCCCCGCATGCTGGCGGACCCGCTTCGCGATCTCGAGCGGCGACGCGCTGTCGGGCGTGAAATACAGGTCGATATAGGTGTGCATGGGAGGGCGAAGATGTGTGGTAATCCACTCCACGACCCAGTACTTAAACTCGAGTTCGGACGCCGAGGGGCGCCGGGCGGCTCACCGGCATGCTAGGCCAGCAGGATTGCCGTCCGGACGAACCACGCGTTGACCCCGGATGCTCCTCAGCCCCGTCGCCCCGCCAGCGTCGACGGGTCACGGTAAGGCTGCTCCCGTCAGGACCTGACCCGGTGCCCGTGATGGATAACCGCTAGGGCGCTCCTCCGAGCGCCCGTCGCGATGCCCGCGGCCCAGCGGAACAGAGCGTCTACGAAGCACCTCGAGACGCGTGACTCGTTCGAACGTCGCTCCTGCCTGTCACCCCCGCTAAGGACGGTTTCGGTGTGTAAGGGGACGCCCAACCCCCCGGTCCAGCCTAGCGGCCCAACGAGCCCCCGTCCACTACTTAGCGCTTGGGCTCACCGAGGGCCCGGCCCCGCGAGACCCCCCGTCCGGCCCGCCGCCTAACGGATGTGCTCGAGGCTGAAGGAGCCGAGGTTGAGCGAGCGCTTGTTGAACGTGTAGCCGATCCACGCGCGCGCCTGCGCCTCGCCGATCCCGCGGACCGAGAGGAACGTCTTCATCTGCTCCACCTTGAGGTTGATCGACCCGTCGACCATGTGCTCGAGCGTCTCGAGGTCGGACTCGGAGTGCATCCCGCTGTCGAGCACGTAGTAGGAGACCGCCCCGTCGAGCTTGCGCCGGCCGATGAACGGCTGCAGGAACCGGAACGTCGCGGCGGTGTCGAGGTAGGCCGTGATGGTCGAGACCGATTCGAAGATCAGCCGGTAGGTCGAGTACTGCTCCTTGAGCTCCTCGGCGTAGCTGTTCACGGTCTGACCGAGCTGGTCGAGCACGGCCTTGTCCGTGGACGAGAGCAGCCGGACGTTCGCGCTCGACTGCGCCGAGCCGACCGCGCGGGAGTAGAGGTCGACGTATCGGACGAGCCCCTTCTTCTCGGCGTCGGGAAAGCCGGTGTAGAGCGTCGCGAGGTCGTCCCGGACCTGGCTGAAGGTCTTGTCGGTGACGACCCAGATCGACGGGATGCCGAGCTTGAGTCCCTCGACCGAGAACAGCCGCGCGAGGACGTCCTTCCCGGTGTGCGCCGGGCCGTTCACGAGGATCTGGACGCCGGTCGGGAAGCCGCCGTAGAGGAGGTCGTCCAGGCGTCGGACCCCGCTCTTCACCTTGATCTCCTGGACCGCCGCCTCGGCGTCCGCGTGGATCTGCCGGGCTTCCGCCTCGGCGGTCTGACCGCTCATCCGCTCGAGCTCCTGGATGCGCGCGGTCAGTTGCGTCTCGCGGGCCCGGAGCTCGGCCTCCTTCTGGGAGAGCTCGTGGCGCAGGTCGTCGAGCCGCCGCGCCTCATCGCCGGGCGCGACGCCCGTCGCGCCCATCTCCT
>DAHVAA010000181.1 GCA_027314845.1 Thermoplasmata archaeon
CTCCTCGACTTCTACCGGCGCCGGGGGCTCCTGCGGCCCCTCGACGCCTCGGGTGCCCCCGAGGCGATCGCCGAGCGGCTGCGCCGGCTCATCGTCTGACGGTGGCGGTCGTCTCGCGGGATACGCGGACCACCTCCGCCCGCGTCCACCGCCCGCCCTCCCAGGTCGCCCGCACCCCCTCGAGAGGCAGGAGCGGCGCGCCGAACGCCTCCGCCGGCCCCGGGACGGCCCCCGCGGTACCGAGCTCGATCACCGCCGCATGCGAGATCAGAAGGAGCCGGCCGCCTTCGGGGACGCGTTCGATCTCCTCGACCCAGAGGGCGGCCTGCCGCCGGGACGCCTCGCCCACGATCGGGCTCGCCCGGGCCAGGCGAACGTACTCGCCGAACGAGCGGGGCGACGCCTCCTCCACCCGGGCCAACACTTCCTCGGGAAGCCGACCGAGCTCCGCTCGTCGGGCCTCGATATGCCCGGCGAGCGCGAGGGCGGTTTCGACCGCACGGCCCTTCGGGGACGTCACGACCCGGTCGAACGGCCCGATCGTGGCCCCGACTCGACGGGCCAGCGCGCGTCCGATGGGACTGAGCGCATCCTCCGTGGCGTCCCGAACGCTATGCCGACGGTGTTCGAGGACCCGCATCGACCCGGACCTCGGACGTGTCGCAGAGTTTATAGTCCGCCCACCGGTCCGACCGGTGTCCCGGCTTAGCTCAGTGGTAGAGCGGGGGACTGTAGGCGAGACTGCCGGCGACCCCGGCGGCCCCCGTGGATATCCTCAGGTCGCCTGTTCGAGTCAGGCAGCCGGGACCTGAGGCTGGGCCCCTCCCGAGCGGAGCCGAGGCGGGGACGAGCGACCCGTTCCGGCGCGACCGCGCCCCCGAAAGGCGATCGGCCGAACGGACGGAGCGAGCGGAAACCCTATCGGCTCCCCGAGGGTGATCGGTACCGTATGTCGCCGGACGACCGCGCCCCTCCGCCCCCAGCGCCCTCGGGCGCTCCGGCGCGGGTCTGCTACCTGAGCCGGCGACGGGGTTGGCTCGACCCCGGGAACCCGCGCCGGCCGACCTCCGAGGTGAACCTGCTCGCGGTCGCCCTCGGTTCCCCGGTATGGACGATGGGCACCGCGTGGGAGACGCTCTTCCGCGAGCTCATCCCGCTGCCCGTCGCCCGAGCGTTCCGATCGGCGATGGTCCGGGCCCGGCTCAGTGAGGACGACGTGCGCGTCCTTCAGGGGGCCGCCGAACGGCTCGGGATCGCGCTAAAGGTCGTCGACTGAGCGCGACGTGGCTCCCGACACCCCGACCGGACTCCGGGGTGGCGCGGGATGGGATCACGACCTCCGCGGGCGGGCGGAGACCGCTCGGAACCCCCGGACCGATCCGCTTCCCGACACGCCGCGCGAAGGTGGCGAAGAGCCCTTCGATCCCGTCGATCTCGCGAAGGAACGCGGGGACCGCGACTTCGTCCCGTGCGAGCCCCCGTTCGGACCGAGGGGATGTCGGGTCAGGCCGGTCTCCGCCACGGGAGCGGGAATTCGACGTCGAATGCGGTTGTCGGGATTCGAACCCGAGTAGGTAGCTTGGGAAGCTACCGTCCTAACCACTAGACCACAACCGCGTGACCCCACCCGGAGGACCGACGCTTCTTACCGTTTGTGCGGACCGGCCCGGGCCGGCCGCTCACAGATGGAGGGCCACCGACTCCGAAGGGATGGAGGGGGCGACCGCCAAGAGCTCGGCGTTCGAGACGATCGGCTCGGCGATCCGGCTCTCGAAGCCCGCCCTGTGGAGGGCCCGACGGGCCCGCGCGAGGTCGTTCGCCGAGAAGGCCACGAGCGGCTGGCTCCCCTCTCGCGCGATCAGGATGGCGACGCTCTGGATGTTGATCTTCGCCCGCTCGAGCGCATCCAGGACCCGAAGAAAGCTCCCCGCTCGGTCCTCGAGCCGGACCGCGAGCATCTCCCGGACCTCGGCCTCGTACCCGGCGTTCTTGAGAAGCGGGGTGGCGCGGTCCGGGTCGCTCACCACGAGACGGACCCGGCCTCGCCCCGTGGCCGAATCGACGCTGATCGCCGCGATATTGATCCGTTCGCGCGCGAGGAGCCGAGCGACCCGGGCGAGCGTGCCGGGCCGATTCGGCAGGGTGAGCTGGATCTCCCGGAGCGACATCCGTAGGGGGAGCGGAAACGTCCGGAGCCTAAAGGTTCGGTGTTCGACCGCGCGGACCCCCGCGTGCTGCCGCGCACATATTTATACCCGAATCGGACCTAATTCACCGTGCGCGGGGTCGTGGGCCCCGTGCCGGTCCATCTGATGGGGGGAACTGACCGCGCGGGCGCACGGCGTCGCTGCTGGAGGGCCCGTCGCCTCGCCCGGGGACGACGAGGGGTCGTCGCGGTGGTCGGGACGCTGCTCTCGCTGCTCGTCTTCTTCGCCCTGTTCGGGATCTTCATCACCCAGTACGTCCCGCTCTGGATGACCGACAACGAATCCCAGTTCACCAGCCAGGCGGCGGCGTCGTTCGCCCAGTTCAAGCAGGCCGTGGACCTGCAATACACGCTCAACGGACCGCCGACGCTCGGAACCTCCTTCACGATCAGCTCGGGCGGGGTCCCCCTGTTCGCCCAACCGACCGAAGGGAGCCTCGTCTTCCTGCCGTCGACCTGTCCCGGCGGGTTCTACACGAGCAGTACGACCTCGACCCCCACCGAGTGGGGACAGCCGGTCGTCCCCAGCTACTGCGTGTTCGAGAACCTGACGCTGAGCAATGGCCGCCCGGCACAGGGCGTCCCGACCGGGATCTTCTACTCCCAGCACGTGGCGAGCGGGGTCCTCGAGATGACCCTACCGAACCGTTACTATCCCGCCCAGACGTTCTACTTCGAGGACGATGCCGTGATCCAGAGCCAGGGCGGCGCGCAGCAGCTGATGCTCTTGCCACCCCCGCTCAATGTCACGTCGGCCGGCGGGAACACGAGCGTCGTGGCGAGCTTCCTCGAACTCTACGGGAACGCCTCGACGGTCATCGGCCAGGGGGCGCAGCAGGTCTACAGTCACCTCCGGTTCGCCGAGACGGTCACCTCGCGCGGAGTGACCTCGCCGAGCCAGGGTCCCTTGTTCAACATGACGTTCGAGATCGGCACCCAGTACCCGTGCGCCTGGCAGCAGTACCTGCGGTCGATGATG
>DAHVAA010000182.1 GCA_027314845.1 Thermoplasmata archaeon
TATCTGTCGGATGCTCCTGAGCGGGTCATCCGATGAACGACCCACCGCCCGGGGTTTCCGGCTCCCGGAGACCCCTCTCCTCCCTGGCGGTGAAGACGCTGCTCGGCGCCTTGCTGGTCCGCGAAGCGTTCTCCTTCTGGACGGGCCACCCGTTCGACTTCGAGTCATGGGTGCGGACCGGATTCGTGGTCGCTAGCGGCCACAACCCCTACTCCGCCTTCTGGGCGCCCGTTCCGGGGGCGAGCTTCGCCTACCGGGACCAGAACCTCACTTCGGCCGCGTACCTCCCGTTCTGGCCCGTCCTCCTCGGCGGCCTCTATCGGCTTTGGGAGGCCGTGGGCGCGAACAACCGGTTCGTCCTCTACTTCCTTCTCAAGCAACCGGGGATCCTCGCCGACGTAGGGACGGCGTACCTCCTCTACCGACTCACGGAACGTTGGACCGGGTCGGTCGCATCGGCCCAATCGATCCTCGCCTTCTGGTCGTTCTTCCCCTACGCCATCCTCATCACTGCGGTGTGGGGCCAGTTCGATTCCATCGTGGTCGTGATCCTGCTCGGCCTGCTCTATGCCCGCGGACCGCTCGAACGCAATCTGCTCGATGGACTCGGTATCCTCGTCAAGTGGGTGACGGTCATCTTCGTGCCGCTCGAGATCTTCCGGGAACGAGGGTGGCGACGGCTGACGTTCCTCGTCGCGCTGGCCCTCCCGCTCGCCGTCACGATCGTCGTCTTCGCCGCGGAAGGATGGAGCCTCCAAGGGTTCGGGACCCAGGGGATCGGGAGCGTGGCGCTGTCGCAATCGAAGGGCGGGGGTCTCGGAATGAGCTACTCCTTCCTCTTGAGCCTGCCCGGGGTCAGCGGGGCGCTCCGTCACGTTCCCTTCTTCTTCGCTGGGGCGCAGTACGTGTGGGTACCGGGCGTCGTCGTCGCCGGATGGGGAGCCGCGAGGTGGCTTGTCGGCCCGGACCCTCGATCCGAGCTGCGGGCGATGCTCTTGGTCGTGGCGGTCTTCCTCCTGTTGCGGTGGGGTTCGTACGAGCAGTACTTCCTCTACCTGTTCAGTTTGTTCGCCCTCGACGTGGCGGTCTTTCGTCCCGGGCGGCGGCGCCTCTTCGTCTTCACGACCACCGTCGCGTTCGCGGACCTCCTCGTCAACAACGATCTCGGGATCCGGTTCCTCGCGCCGATCGTCAGCGGGGTCACCGGGTTCACCACGCAGATCGATGCCAACGACTCCTACGGGCTCGTGCGCACGATCGCGCTCGCCGTGCTCGCCGGCGCCATGACCGTGACGTTGGTCCAGCTGCTGCGGGTCGTGTGGCGGGACGAGTCCGATCCGACCCCCTGGCTGCACGCTCTCTACGCCCGGTGGGGGGCCTGGTCGAAGCGGCTCGTCGGGAGGTAGGGCGCGGCGTCTCGGGTCTCGGCCGAACCCTCGATCAGCGAGCGCGCCCGCCCGGGCCGCGGGGCTCCCCTCGGCGAGCCATCGTCATGAGGAAGTGGTCGCCGAGCCGGTTGAACGGCCAGCGCGCTCCCATACGGGCGTCCAGGCGGGAGAGGTCTTCGAATCCAGAGGCGAACCGGTCCGCGTAGTGGACCAGGTCCGACGGCGGCAGGACGACGGGAACCCCCTCGAGCCGCACGACCGTGAACCACGGCTCAAACAACCGAGCGAACTCGGGGGCGGAGAACGAGTACACGTCCACGCAGAACCGCGACGCTCCCACGGGGATGGGGCGACGGGCGCGGCCCACCGCACGCGACCAGCGCCCCGTGACCCCGTACCCGACGAGCTCGAAGAGGCACCAGCGGTTGTAGACCCCGGCAACGAAGCGCGCCGCCCCTCTCAGGAGCTCGGCGAGCGCCGGGGCGAACGGTCGCAGGTCGGCTTCGCAGTTCATCGCTCCGTACGTGGAGTAGGCCCCATCGAACGCGCCGCGTCCGAACTCGTCGAGGAGGCGGGGCAGCTCGGCCGCCGCGAGCTTTCGGGTCTCGACGCGTTCCGAGAGCCCCTCCGATCGGGCCTTCTCGCGAACCACCTCGAGCATGCGCTCGGAAATGTCGACACAAAGGATCTCGTGCCCCTCTCGGAGGAGAGGAAGCGTCTCCATCCCGGATCCGCAGCCGATCTCGAGGAGCCGGTGGACGCCCTCGAAGGTCCGGCGGAGCTCGGCCAGGGATCGGTCCCTGAGGAGACGGTTGATCCGATTTCCCGTGATGTGCCGGTCGTAGTCGTCGGCGACGTTGTCGAACTCAGCGGCCAGCCAATCGTGGTACGCGTCCCTCGGGCGGCCGGTCGGCCTTCGATCGTTCGGAGTCACCGCGAGGACCCGAGCGGCGTTCGCGTACCATCGGTTGAATTGCTGCTCCCCGTAGCGGGTGCGGAAGAGGTCGAGCACTCGCGACTTCTCGACCGGGTCCGTGATCAGCGCGACGGGAGAGCGAACCCTGCGTTCCGAGATCCGCAGCGACACGGATCCTTCCCGCAAGGCCCAGGTCGGCCATCGCGACGCGCGGTCCTTGGCCGCCAGGTAGATGGTCTCTCCCTCGGCGACATAGCCCAGCGGGAGGACGCCGGACGGCAGCTCCAGCTCGAGGTTCGACGGGCCATCGGGAGGGGGATTGTCCTCGAACGGCCCGCGTCCGAAGCGGCCGCCGTGCCCGGCTTCCGGGCTCCCGCTCACGTCGGAGCCTCCCATCGCCGGACCCCCTCGGGGACATAGCGAAGGTCGAGGACGGCTCCCCGGATCGTTCCCCGATACCCGCACGCACAAGAGACCGGTGGGCCATCTCCGCTCCCGGTGGGGAACGGAGTCCGGCATCGAGGACACGCGAGGATCCGTTCGAGGTCGGGGAGCGACGCGCCGGGCGGTTGGTCCTTTTCGAGCACGGCGAACCGGGCGGGAAAGGCCGGCGCTCGGCCGAGGGCGGTCCCGAGCCGGACGAACACGCCCGCGGGGACGTGTCGCATCAGGTAGTACTCCTCCAGGCCCGAGACGACCTCGCGGACGGGTCGGAACCCTCCCGCCCGTACGGTCCGCTCGAACTCGCGGCGGCTCGCGACGTACACCGGGAACGGT
>DAHVAA010000183.1 GCA_027314845.1 Thermoplasmata archaeon
TGAGCCCGTCCGGACGCACCCACCGGCGGTCGGGCGCGCGGACGGCCGTCGCCGGCGTCCCCTCGGCCCGGAAGGCGTGGAGCTCGACCGAGAAATGGCTGTAGGCGTGCCGCACCACCCCGAGGGGCTCGAGGGGGCCGACCGATACCCCCGTCTCCTCGCGGAGCTCCCGACGGGCCGCTGCCTCGGGGCGTTCGCCGGGTTCGATCTTCCCGCCCGGGAACTCCCACAGCCCTCCCAACAGGGCCCGCGGGGCCCGGCGCTGGACGAACCAGCGACCCTCGGGATCGGTCAGGACGACGACGACGCCCCGGACCCGGGGTCGCGGGCGCCGCGGCGGTCGGCGCGGCAGCGCGGAGGGATCGTCCAGCTCCCGATGCGCCCGGCAGCCGAAGGCGACGGGACATCGGTCGCAGCGTGGGCGCTGCGGCGCGCAGACGGTCTCGCCGAGCTCCATGACCGCCTCGTTGAACGGGCCGCCGGGCGCCGCTCCGCGAACGTCGTTCAGCGCCGTCTCGAGGCGTTGGCGCACCGCGTGGGTGCTCACGTCCCCGATCTCCCCGGTCCAGCGGGCAGCGACCCGGAGGCCGTTCGCCTCGAGGGCGACCACGGGCGCGTCGAAGGCGAGGGCGGCGAGCGCGCGCGCGATGTACGGCCCGACGCCCGGCAGCGCCTCGAGCCCGGCGACGGTCGTCGGGAAGCGTCCCCCGTGCTCGCGCAGGATCGTGCGGGCGGCTTCGTGAAGATGCCGGGCGCGGGCGTAGTACCCCGCACCCTGCCAGGCTCTCAGTACCCGCTCGAGCGGGCTGCGCGCGAGCGCCGGGAGGTCCGGAAACGTCCGGAGGAATCGCTCGTAGTAGGGGACCGCGTGCGCGACGCGGGTCTGTTGCAGCAGGACCTCGGCGACCCAGACGTGGTACGGGTCGCGGTCGCGGCGCCAGGGGAGCGGCCGGCGATGCGCGGCGAACCAGTCGAGGAGCGCGGGAGCGAGGGTGCCGGGGAGCGGTCGGGGGTCCATGGAACGGGCGGCGGAACGCACGGGCTCCCCGCCGGACGAAGCTCTAGTTTAAAGCGGAGTGCCGACACTCCCCGGTCGGGCGAGCCACGTCCGAATCGCACCGGCCTCGGCGCGTCACGGATGCGACCTTCGAGCTCGAGGTGGTGCGTTCGCTCCTGCCCGTGGTCGTCGATTTCTACGCGGATTGGTGCGGGCCGTGCCGGACGACGGCGCCGACCATCACGGAGCTCGCGGAGAAGCTCTCGGGGCGGGTGAAGTTCGCGACGGTCGATGTGGCCGAGGCGGACGGCGTGATGCGATCGTACGGGATCCAGGCGCTCCCGACGTTCCTGTTCGTGAAGGAGGGTGAGGAGAAGGCGCGAGCCGTGGGCCCGATCGACCCGGTCGCGTTCCGCCGGATCCTGGCGCGGCACTTCGCGCTCGCCGGGCGGGCTCCGAGGGGCGGAAGAATCGGTACGCCCGGGGTGGCCCCATCGCCCCCACAGACTCGATAGGCGGCCCGGGCCCACCCCGTGCCCTGCACGTAGGCACCCCCAGCTAGGTTCGACCCGCCCGGAGGGCGGAGTGGGTTGGCCCCGGGACGTCCCGTCAGTGACACTCGGCGGACCGAGTCGAACGGCTCGGCTCTGGATGGCCGCTTGGCCGGCGGGGTCCCGAGGATTCACGGCCGACGAGCGTTGGTCGTTCGGCGGCGGTTCCCCCTTGCCTCCCGTTCCCACCCCAGCGCGTCCTCCCCGAGGGAGGGATCTCGGTCCGGCGGCAGCAAGCGGACACGGCCCGGCTAGAGCCGGACGTCGGTCTCCTTCAGTGCCGCGATGAGATCGTGCTTCGCCGCGGTCCGGGAGTTCAGGAACTCCTGCCAGTCCAGATAGGCGGCCTCTCCCTGCGTCTGCTTCACGATGCGCATCGCTCGGGAGAGGTTGACGAAGGCGTTGTTCTGAAGGCGGTGCGCGAGCGGCGTATTCGACCCGCCCTCGACGCAACAGACGGTGATGGCTTCTGCGAATCCCGAAGGCGGGACCAGGCTCGCCGCGCATCCGGCGGAGGCGAGGTCGTGGACGAGGGTCCGGTCCTTGGCGAGCACGAAGACACGATGTCCCTGCCGCTCGAGCCGTAGGGCGAGGGCGGTCAGGCTGAAGTCGGCCGCGCGGGCCATGAGGGCCCCCGGGACGGCTTGGATTTCCGCGTCCCCGACCGGCTCGAACCGGATGTAGTGATCCAGGTCCGCTCCGATCGTGAGGTGCTTGCGGACCTCCTCCCGAATCTGGAGCGTGCTATAGAGGAGCGGCGCCAGGGGAGCCAGGAGCGAGACCTCCTTGATCAGGTCCCCACGCCGTTCCTTGTGGTCGTCAGTCCACCGGCCGAACAGGTCGAGCAGGGCCGAGGTATCGAAGACGATTCGCAGTCCTCCCTCGAACGTGGGTTGAGCGGCCACGGGTGGTAGAGAGTCGCGGACCTGGGACAAATACATGATGCGCCGCGGGAACGGACGGGTGAACGCGCTCGAGGAACATCTCGATGGGCGCAGGGATCACGAGGCCACTCATTTGGAGCCAGATGACCTTCCGACAGCACGGGCGGTTTGCCTTCGTCGACCGACCGTGACCAAGAAGGGCAAGAGATGCGGAGGAAGTCTACCTGAGGCGACCCCCGTACCGCCTTCGCCGGGTCTTCCGAGCGGTCGCCGCGGTGGCCGCTCCTCCGAGCCCCTGGTTCTTGGCGCGGAACCGCTCTCGACGGCCGGCCCTCGTCACGGCGGATCGCTCGGGTCCCGGGCACGGCCGGTACGTCCGCGAACCGGGCATCTCCTCGGACGTCGCTTCGAGTTCCGCTGAAGGCAAACGTTCAAAGACCTGTTCGTGCCGAATCGAATCGCGATGACCGCGGTCTTCTCAATCCACTGCTGCCTGTGCGGGGCCGCCCTGTTCACTGCCACCGACATTCGGGCCTCCGATTCCGGGGCCACCTGTGCGGATTGCCAGCGCGTCATTGATCATCGACCCGCCTGGACGCACCTGGACATTCCGTAGCACCTGACCGACCGAATAGAGCCGGGTCGCC
>DAHVAA010000184.1 GCA_027314845.1 Thermoplasmata archaeon
CTTGAGATGCGGCAGCATCCCCCGCACCGTGCGGCGGAAGATCCGGTCCGGGTAGCGGGGATAGTGCGGACCGGTTCGCTTGGAGCCGCGCGCCCGCTCCGCGGTATAGTGCGCGATCACCTGGGCGCGGCTCCCGGTGACGACCGCCTTCTCGGCGTTCACGACGACGATCGTCTCGCCGCGCAACAGGCGTTGGGCGATCAGGCTCGCGGCCCGGCCGACCACGAGGCCGGTCACGTCAATGACGGTCGGGGTCGGAGGGGCGTCGGCGCTAGGCAAGGAGCCGCACCCCCGTCCCGTCCGGGTGGGACTTCATGAGGTCGTGGAGCGAGAGCGCCGTGCCGCCGGCGGCGTGGATCTTCGCCTTCGCCCCCGCAGAGTACGCGAAGGCCGCCACGGTGAGCCGCTTCGAAAGCGCGCCGGCGGCCAGCAGCTTCCCGGGCACGACCACGGTCTCCTCGGCCCCGGCAAGCCGGTCGAGATGACCTACGTTCGCGGGCGAGCTCTGGTGCCGGGCGCGCTCGAGACGGTCGGCGACCGCGCCCCAGATCGGGGCCTTTTGGGTCCGGGCCGTCCGGCGCAGCTCTCCGAGGAGACGGACGAGCTCGGTGTTCTGCTTGCGAACAGTACGAGGCATGGCGGGACGCCTCCGACCCGGGTGCTCGATATAAGCGTTGCCGCCTCGGGAACGCTCGTCGCGGCCGGTCGCCCGGTCGGCGGTGCCGGGTCGTCCGGGACGGCTTCCGATACTCACCAACGGTTAAATACGCGCCCCCGCCATTTGCGCCGCGAGGCCCTCCCCATGCGCAAGTTCCTTACCGAGCTCCGCGGCAAGACCGTGATGACGAACGATGGACAGATCCTGGGTCTGATCGACAACTTCGTCGTCGACACGCTGACCGGCGGCATCGCGCACGTCCTCGTGACGCCGAGCGAGGATGTCGAGCAACGCCTCTTCCAGAGCGACGCCTCGGGCCGTCTCGTGCTCCCCTTCAAGAGCATGCGCGCGGTGA
The DNA here is from genome assembly GCA_027314845.1 of Thermoplasmata archaeon. The sequence goes on from DAHVAA010000184.1 coordinate 1,014, forward strand.
AGGATGTCGTCGTGATGGACATTGGGAAGTAAGCCCGACTCCCCCCCGCTGGTCTCGGTCGTTATCACCGTCCGAAACGAGGCGGCGCGCCTCGCCGCGCTCTTGGACAGCCTGCTCGCCCAGGCGCCGCCGTTCGAGGTCGTCCTCGTCGATGCCGAGAGCCGCGACGGCACCTTCGAGATCGCCCAGGAGTACGCCCGCCGCCACCCGGACGTGATCCGCGTCGTCCGCAAGCCGGGCTCCCGCGGGATCGGTCGGAACGCGGGCGTCGCGGCCGCCCGAGGCGAGTACGTCGCCTTCACGGACGGCGACTGCTTCGCGGACTCGAACTGGGTCGCCCGGATCCGCGAGGGGCTCGCGAACGCCCCCGTCGTGGCCGGTCAGACCGTGATGGTCGGTCGACCGAGCTACAGCCGTCTCGTACGGGTCGAACTGTTCCAGAGCGGCTACGACGTGACGTACCCGAGCTGCAACCTCGCGTACCACCGCGCGCTGTTCGAGCGGCTCGGCGGCTTCGACCCGCGGTTCGTTACCGCGGAAGACATCGACCTCAATCTGCGGGCGGTACGGTCGGGCGCGTCGATCCCGTACCGCCCGGACGCCACGATCTATCACCACGGACGCACCACCTTCCTGCGGTTCCTTTACCAGGCGTTCTGGAACGGCTACGGGCGCAAGCAGCTCACCGAGAAGCACGGTAGCCTGTGGGGCCGCTACCGGATTCGACGCCTGATGTCGGGCCAGCGGAGCCCGGTCGCCTGGTCCCGCCTCATCGCCGCGCTCGCGGGCTATGGGGCCCGCGTGGTCACCGCCTCCGACCGACGGCTCACGAACGGAGCCGGGGCGACTCCGCCGAACCCCCCTCTCTGACCCCGCGACCGCGGGGAATACTCTCCGAAGCCGGAATTCAGTTCGCCTTCAGGAGGTCGGCGACCTTCACGACCTCGACCATCACCCGGGGGAGGTCGGCCGTCTGGTCGACCACCGCGACCAGGAGCGCCTTCTTGCCGCTCCCGACGATGATGGTCTTCGAGTCGTTCCCCTCGATGACGATCCGCTCGGGGGGGGAGCGGTTCAGCTCGGTGTTCGCCGTGGCGGCGGCGCCGAGGATCGTCGCGCACATGATGGCGAACGTCTCGGTGTAGACCCCGGCCGGCACATCGGCATACAGCACGAGCCCGTCGCGCGAGACGAGGGCGGTCGCGATGCCCCCGATGCGGGTCTTGAGGTCCTTGACCACGGCCCCGACGTTCCCGGTCGCCATCATTGTCCTTCCGACCCGCCTACAGTTCCTCGATGCGGAAATGACACTCAGGGTGACCGGTGCTGGCGCACATCTCTTCCGTACACTTAACGCGTCCCCCCTTAAAACGTTCGTAGAACTCGCGGAGCATCCCCCGGAGACGGTGGCAGGTGGGAATATCGCTCGCGGCGACCTCGATCGAGCCCTTGACGACCACGTCGCGATCCCCGAACGTGATCGACTCGACCCAGCCCCGCTCTTTCAGGAGCTGGCCCGCCCGCTCGAAGAACTTCGCGCGGTCCTTGAGGGCCTCGTCGGCCATCCCGACGCCGATCACCGACCCCTCTTTGAAAAAGAGGCCGTGGCAGGCGTGGGACATCACGCCTTCGTAGAGCTCTTTGATCTGCCGGAGCTCCGCCTGGTCGATCTTGACCGAGCGCATGGACGGGGCGGGGACCGCGGGCCCCGTATATAGGGATTCAGTCGGGCGGGGCCCGCTCGGTCCCTTCGGTCGCGTCGGTCTCCGCGACCTCCCGACCGGGCGCGAGGGTCGCTTCGAGGGCCTCGAGGTTCGTCATCCGCCCGAGGCGGACCTTCGGCCAGGCGTCGTGCCGGTCGAGGAGCACGGCCGCGAGGCCGGCGCGCGCCGCGGCGCGCACGTCGCTCCAGAAGAGGTCGCCCACGAACGCGGCCCGGACCGGCGCCGAC
>DAHVAA010000185.1 GCA_027314845.1 Thermoplasmata archaeon
GGGAGGAGCGGCGACGCCTCCCGCGTCTGGAGCATCTGCTCCGGCGGCAGGGTCGAGATCTCGACGCCGCGCATCGCTTCGCCGAGGCCGGTCGAAACGCGCGCGAGGAGGTCGGGCTGGTCGAAGTGGAGGGACGCCTCCACGATCGCCCGCGCGACCTTCATCGGGTGTTCCGCCTTGAAGATCCCGCTGCCGACGAAGACGCCGTCGACGCCGAGCTCGCGGCAGAGGGCCGCGTCCGCCGGCGTCGCGATCCCGCCCGCCGCGAAGTTGACGACCGGCAGCCGGCCGAGCTGGCGGACCTCGTTCAGGACCGACTCGGAGACCCGCTCCCGCTTCGCCCAGGCGGCGAGGTCCTTCTTGGGCAGCTTCAGGACCTCGGCGATGTCGCGGTTCATCTGACGGATATGGCGGACGGCCTCGATGACGTTCCCCGTGCCGGCCTCCCCCTTCGTCCGGATCATCGCCGCCCCCTCGTCGATCCGGCGGAGCGCTTCGCCCAGGTTCCGGGCGCCGCAGACGAACGGGATCTTGAATGGCTTCTTGTCGATGTGCTGGAACGGATCGGCCGGGGTCAGCACCTCGGACTCGTCGATCATGTCGACCTGGAGCGCCTGGAGGATGCGCGCTTCCGCGGTGTGCCCGATCCGGCACTTCGCCATGACCGGGATCGAGACCCGGTCCCGAATCTCCCGGATCTTGACGGGATCGGCCATCCGCGCGACGCCCCCGGCCGCTCGAATGTCGGCCGGCACCCGTTCGAGCGCCATCACCGCGACGGCCCCGGCCTCCTCGGCGATCGCGGCCTGGTCGGAGGTCGTGACGTCCATGATGACACCGCCCTGCTGCATCCGAGCGAATCCGCGTTTCACCAGCTCCGTCCCGAAGCGGAGCTTCTCCATGATGTCGGCCATACGCCCTGTCGACCCGGTACTGAGCACGTCGGCCGGCTATAAGATGGCGCGGGAGGTCCTCCTCGGCGGGGGAGCTTCCGCGCGCTCGCGCTGCGGGGCCGATAAGCGTTAATCCCGCCGGCTCCTGCGGTCGATGGCAGGGGGAGCTGGGAACCGGCTGAGAGGACGGGGAGGACCCGTCGACCCCACGAACCTGCACGGGGCAATGCCCGCGAAGGGACTGCGATGCGGCACCTGAGGAACCTCTCTACCGGTCCGACGGTCGGATGACCGAGGTCGCGCCGGGCTCGGCCATCCGGCCCCGTCGCCTTCGGGCCCCGGGGCGGATCGGCCGTCTGTTCAAGGTCGCCGCCGTCGCCCTCATCGTGACGGTCGCCGGCGGGGGGCTCGCCGCCTACCTCGGCTCCGGGCTCGGCGAGCCGACGCTGATCATCTACACCTACCCGAGCCTCTTCGGCGGCCCGGGGACCCCGGCCTATGCCTATGTCTTCAACACCTTCGCGGCGGCCCACCACGTGCACATCGAGGTCGAGTTCCCGCCCGGGAACCTCGTGAGCACCCTTCGGGCCGAGCAGAACGCCCCGGTCGCGGACCTCGTGATCGGCCTCGACGAGATCACCGCCCCGCAGGCCGAGTCGTATGGGCTGCTCGTGCCGTATGCGGCGCCCGGGCTCGCCGCCGTGCCGTCCCAGCTCGTCCAGGAGATCAGCCCCTCGCATGGGGCCGTCCCGTACGAGTGGGGGTACCTCGGGATCGACTACTCCGCAGCCTTCGCGAACCAGACCAACGGGGCGGTCGCCCACGCGAGCCTTCCCGACTTCGCGACCAACGCGACCTGGGCGAGCCAGCTCCTCACCGAGGACCCGACGGTCGACATCACCGGCGAGGAGTTCCTGGTCTGGGAGATCCAGTATTACGAGCAGGTCCTGCATCAGAACTGGACCGAGTTCTGGAGCGCCGTCATGCCCCACTTCTCTCCGTACAAGCCCGCGCCCGACTGGGGGACCGCCTTCAACGAGTTTTCGAGCCCCGGCGGGCCGGCGATGGTCGTGAGCTATACCTCCGACCCGGCGTACGCGGCCTACTCCGGAACCCCGGGCGCGTACAACTCCACCGTGAGCTGGTGGAACGGGACCGCGTACGGCTGGCAGACCGTCTACGGGGTGGGGATCGTGAACGGCAGCCGCCACCTGAGCCTCGACCGGGAGTTCATCGACTGGCTCCTGAGCGGTCCGGTCCAGAGCGAGATCCCGCTCAACGAGTGGGAGTACCCAGCGAACGCAACGGTCCCGGTGCCCTCGATCTACGCCTGGGCGCCCAACCCCGACCTCATTCAGCCCCTGAACCTCGGAACCTCGCCCGCCCAGATCGCCGCGTCGCTCCCCGGCTGGCTCGCGACCTACCAGGAGCTTGCGACCCGGCTCATCCCCCCATGAGATCCCGGGGCGACGGGCTCGCCGTCCTCCCGGCGCTCGCCTTCGTGGGGCTCTTCACCCTCCTGCCGGTCGCCCTGCTCTTCGTCGTCGCGCTCGTGAACGTCGGGGGCGCCCCGGGCCTCGCCGCCGTCCTTTCGAACCCGTTGAACCGGGCGGCGATCCGGAACTCGCTCGTTCAGGGGGCGCTCTCGGCCGGGGTCGCCGTCGCGATCGGCTACCCGGTCGGACTGTTCTTCGGTCGGTACGACTGGCCCGGTCGCGCGGCCGTGCGGTCGTTCCTGCTCGTGCCGTTCCTCCTCCCGAGCCTCGTCGTCGTGTTCGGGATCCTCGACGTGTTCGGGCCCGCCGGGCTCCTCTCGTCCGTGGACCCGGCGTTCGGATGGTTCGGCTCGGGGCTCCCGGCGATCGTCGCGGCGAACCTCGTCTTCAACATCCCGATCGTGGTCCTGTTCACCGCCACCGGGGCAGAGGTCGCTTCCGCGGACCTCGAGGAGACGGTCGCCGTGCTCGGGGGGTCGCCCGTGCGGGCCTATCTCGACAGCTGGGGCCCTTCCACCTGGGTGG
>DAHVAA010000186.1 GCA_027314845.1 Thermoplasmata archaeon
AGAGCGAGAGGACCTTCTGACGGACCTCCTTCGAGAGGTTGAGATCCTGGGTGAACCGGACGAGGTAGTCGCGCGGCTCGACCGGCTTGAGGCCGAGCTTGAGCTCCCGGGCGAGGAGGGTGTACGCCCGGCCGACCTCGATCTTGGTCGCCTTCGAGTGGGCGATGATCTCTTTCATCGTCCGCGGCACGTGGCACTGCCGGCAGGCCGCGTAGACGCTCGCCGCCACGAGCGCGACGATCTTCTTTCCGCGCGTCGCCTTGTGCTCGAGCGCCCGACGGTAGATGTACGTCGCGGACTCCTTCACCTCGCGCGAGAGCCCGAGGACGCCGGCGAGGCGGTTCAGCTCGCCGAGCGCCACCACGAGATTGCGCTGGTGGGTGCGGGCGGCGCGCAGCCGGTGGTTCAGCTTGCGCAGATGGTAGAATTTCAGGGAGGTGTTGCGGGAGAGGGAGTTTCCCTGGAAGTCGCGGGTCGGAACGCCGATCTCGCTGAAGAGGCCCTTGTCCGGCATCAGCGGGGAGATCACCGGTCCCCAGCCCCGGGCCTCGCGTCCGGTGTCCTCCTTCGATCCGCGCTGGCCGCGGTCGCTGACGAGGGCGCTCTGGTCGACGACCAGGCCGCAGTCAGCGCAGACGATCTCCCCGCGGATCTCGTCGCGGATCAGGTGCGAGGAGCCGCAGTTGGGGCACGCGTCGGACGGGGGCGGCGACGGCGGGACGGCACGGGATTCGGACGCCGTTTGCGTCGCGCTCTTCACGCCGCCGGCATGAGGACGATGACTCGCCGAGGAGGGACCAGTGGTCTTCATAGCTTCAACGGTGGCCCAACGTGAGGCCCATATTTATAGGTTCAGGCAATCCGTGTACCGTTTGTCTGATACACCTGCTACACCATGCGCAGGTGTAGCACGGCCCACGAGGACCGGGGAGAGGCGGTGGTTCTCCGTCCGGCAGGGCCGGGAACGGCCGCGGCGATCGCAGGCGTTGTCCCGCGGTTCGGGCCGTTCGAAGGAGACGGCGACCGGATCCCGGGGGCCGACCGGTGGGGACGCTGGGTCAACAGGATCCGAGCGAACGAGGATGTCGCCCCGGGCCGCCTCGTCGACGGAGCCAGAAGAGCGTGCCCGCAGAGCCTCCAGAAGAGCTGGTGATCGGGGCGACCCACGGCGGGGAAGACCCGGAGAAGGCGACGCTCCCGTTCGTCGTGGGAGGGGCCGTGCGGGCGATGGAGGCCGAAGGGACGGTCGGGCTAGAGTCCCCGGGGATCTCGCTCGCGAGCCAAGGACTCTACGAACACGTACATGCGGCGGGCTTCGACCCGGCGAAGGAGCTCGTCGATGCGTTCCTCGATCTCGGCGGGTCGATCCTCGTCTGCATCCCCTGTCTCGAGCAGCGCCACATCGCCCCCGAGTCACTCGGGCGCGGAGCCGAGATGGTGAAGTCCGGTCGGGTCGTGCAGGAACTCCTCGAGGCGAAGGCGGTCGGAAGCTCCTGAGCTCGGGCGCCTCGGCCGGGCCCGGCCCCGTTACGCCGGGGCCGCGGTGAACACGCAGCCGCGCGTCGCGTGCTTGGTCGGGTCGGGCTTCGTGACCTCCCAATGCTGGCCGAGGCGGGTCTCGAGGACCGCTCGGAACAGTTGGGGGCACATCACCCGGCCGATCTCGGGCGAGTCGCTCGTGCAGGCGAAGCAGCCGGTGACGCGGAAGGTGAGGGGCCGCGCCTTGAGCGGCGTGAGGTGGCCCATGGTGTGCGTCTCATAGTACTCGGTCAACGCCCGGACCACCTCGTCCGTCGATTGCCCGTGGAGCTGCCCCGCGATCTCGCGTCCCAATTGGCGCGCGATCGCCTCGATGAGCTCGGGAAGGCTGAGGTGCAGTTCGCGGACCCCCGACGCCCGCATGCCGAGCTTCGCGATCTCCTTCAGGCGCTGGAATGGGATCGATTCCTTGCCCGTGACCACGGGGAGGATCGCCGCCGACGGGTCCTCCAGCTCCACGAACCGCTCCTCCGAACGGGTCGCGGGGGTCCACAACCGTCGGTGGGAGTCGTGGGCGAGCTGGAGGAACATCGGCGCCGATGACCAGAGCGCGACCTGTTCGTCGCCGGTGCGCCCGAAGCCGTCCTCGCCCGAGACGTAGACGAGCGCGCCCAACCGGTCGATCACGACGGCGCGGTTCGCCACCGGCCCGTTCGAATGCCGGAGCTCCGTGAACCCGGCGAGGTGCTTCGCCTCCACGAGGTTGGAGGGGTAGACCTCGCTGACCACCCGGACCTTCACGCCCCGGTCGGCGGCCTCTCGGAGCGCGCGATGGAGGCCCCCGTCGATGAGGCCGGGGAGCGAGAGCCCTGTGGCCGAGATCAGGACTCGGCGTTCGGCGGTCCCGATCCGCATCCGCAAGAACCGTCGGATCACTTCGCGGCCCTCGAGGACCGCGAACTTGCGCGGGTCGCCGTCATCGAACTCGGTCCGCTGCACCTCCCAGTTCTGGAGGATGCGCGCCCGGTCCCGTTCGAGGTGATGGAGCCGCGCGGAGGCCCGCTGGATCCACCGGTCCACGAGCGCGTCCGGCGAGAGGGCCTCGAACCGTTGGGGCCGGCCCGCGGTCGCCTCGAGCAGCCCTTCGTTGCGCAGGTGTTTGATGAACCGATACGCGTCGACCCGGTTCAGCGCCGAGAGGCGGGCCAGCTCGCTCGCGGTCTGGGGTCCCGCACGGCACGCCGCGAGGTACACCCGCGCGGCCTTCTCGGGGACGCCGTGCTCGCTCAGGAGCTCAAGGAGGCCGGACCCGGGACGCCCCACGTCCGGGTAGGGAGACGGGTCGTGAAAAGGTCGAAGGGGAGCGCGGCGGCCGCTAG
>DAHVAA010000187.1 GCA_027314845.1 Thermoplasmata archaeon
GCCCTCGATGTCCTCGTAGTGGAGCAGCAGGTCGTGGCCGTCAATCTCTTCGATCCGGGAGACCTTCCCCTTGGTGAAGTTCACCGCCATGCCCTTCGTCTGCTGGAAGAACTCCTCGTACCCCTTGCCGAACGCGCGCACGTCGATGTAGTAGATCGTGACGTCCGCGATGGGGAGCGACCCCATCACGAGCTGGGCCTGCTTCATCGAGTACATGCAGCAAACGCGGGAACAGAGCCGGTTGCCGACCTGCTCGTCCCGGGACCCCGTGCACAGGACGAAGGCGATGTTCGAGGGGACCTTCCCGTCGGAGGGGCGCACGACCGCGTTGTACGGGCGCGTCGGCGCGAGGATCCGGTCCATCTGCGGGCCGGTGATCACGTTCGGGAACCGTCCGAACCCGAACGCCGGCTTCTGTCGGGCATCGAACGGTGTGAAACCCGTCGCGAGCACGACCGACCGGACCGTGACCGTCTCGTGCTGCTCCGGCATGTGGAGGTCGATCGCATCGGCGGGACACGCCGCGATGCACTCGCGGCACTCCGAACAGACCCCGCAGTCGAGGCATCGATTCGCGCTCGCGCGCGCCTGGGTTTCGTCCAGTCCAACCTCGAGGTCCTCGAACGAGGTGACCCGTTCGCCGCCCGGTCGGCGGGCCGGGACGATCGGTTCCCGTCGCGAGCCCCCGTCGGTAGAGCGGGCCAACGCCCGGGTCCGGTCGGCGATCGGGAGCCGGGTGTCGTAGGGGACCGCCTCGACCTCGAGTCCCCGCAGGTAGCGGTCGATGTAGAACGCCGCCCTCCGGCCCTGGCCCATCGACTCCGCGATCGAGGACGGACCGAGCACGTCATCTCCGCCGGCGAAGACGTGGGAGAGTGAGGAACGGAGCGTTTCCGGCGCGACCTCGAGCGTCCCGTTCCGGCGCACGGCGAGCTCTCCCGCGAACGCGCTCGTATCCGGCGAAAGACCGATCGCGGAGATGACCACCTCGGCGTTGAGCCGGGTCCGCCGGCTCTCGTCCCGGACCAGCTCCTGAGTCCGCCCCTTGGCGCCCGCGCTCCCCGAGCCGACCAGGTCGAGCGCGGCGACCCCGCCGTTCTGCCCGACGACCCGGTCGATGCTCCAGGAAAAGTGGAGCTGAACCCCTTCCTCCTCGGCTTCCGCCACCTCCCAGGTGTGCGCGGGCATCTCCTCCCGCGAGCGGCGATAGACGAGATGGACCTCGCGCGCGCCGAGGCGGCGGGCACTTCGGACGCAGTCGATCGCGACGTTCCCGCCGCCCACGACCGCCACCGACTTGCCCGTAAGGTCGGGCGGCCGCCCCTCGTTGACCTGGTGGAGGAACGCCATCGAGTCGAGGACGCCCGGGAGGTCGTCCCCCGGCGCGCCGAGGCGACGACCCCCCCGGGTCCCTACGGCGAGGAAGACCGCGTGATACCCGGCTCCGGTCAGCTCGGCGATCGAGCCGACGCGGGTGGCGGTGCGGATCTCGACCCCCAGGGCGGTGATGTTCAGGAGGTCGCGGGCCAGGACGTCCTTCGGCAGGCGATAGGACGGGATGCCCCATCGGAGCACGCCGCCCGGCTCGCGGTCCGCTTCGAAGACCGTGACCGAATGGCCCGCTCGGGCCAGGAAGAACGCCGCCGTGAGCCCGGCCGGACCGGAGCCGACGACCGCCACGCGCTGACCGGTGGTGCTCGTCGGGGGGCCGTAGTCGGGGACCGGGTGGTCGGCGTAGTAGCGCTCGGCCATGAACCGCTTGATGCCACGGATCGCGACGGTGCCCTCGAGGTCGCCGCGGACGCACTCTCCTTCGCACGGTGCGTAACAGGCGCGGCCCAGGACGCCCACCAGCGGCGCGTCCTCGAGGTGCTGGCGAAAGGCCGCTTCGTACTTTCCGGCACGAACGAGCGAGATGTATCCATGCGGCTTCACGCCGGCGGGGCAGTTGAACGAGCAGGGTGAGAGCCCCTCCCGCGTGATGATCGCCTTCTTCGGGACCGCTTGGGGAAAGGCGATGTGCGCCGCCCGGCGGGCCTCGAGGTCGTAGTTGAACTCGTCGGGTACCGGCACCGTGCAGGCGGCCTCGCAGAGCGAGCAGCCGGTGCACTTCGAAAAATCGACGAACGTGGGTCGCCGGGTCAGCCGAGCCGTGAACCGGCCGTCCGCCGCCGGGCGGACCTCGTCGACCCGCGAGTACACGAGGGATCGGACGTTCGGATGGTTGTTGACCGCCGCCATCTTCGGCGTCGAGATGCAGCTCGCACAGTCGAGCGTCGGAAAGACCTTGCTCAACAGGATCATTCGGCCGCCAACGCTCGCCTCCTTCTCGACCAGGAGGACTTTGAATCCCATGTCGCCGAGCGAGAGCGCCGACTCCATCCCGCCGACTCCGGCGCCGACGACGAGGACGTCGTACTCGGACGTCGGGGATGGTTCGGTCATCTACCCCACCGCCGGGGCCGACGAGCTCGCGAGCGCGTCGCCGAACTGACGCATATGGTTCACGAACGGCTCGGCGCAGACCGAGCAGATCGCGGCCATCTTGACGCGGCCCGGGTCGTAGCCGTTCTTCTCGAGCAACGCTTGCGCTTCGGCGACGATGCGGCCCGTGCGCTCGACGCAGTCGCTGACGAACGCGCACTCGGGGCCGTCCGCCGCGATGAAAACGCCATCGAACCCCGCGCGGATCGCGTGCAGGACCCACCGGGGATTGATCCCCGA
>DAHVAA010000188.1 GCA_027314845.1 Thermoplasmata archaeon
AAAGTTGAGCGTCGGCGTTCGTGGGCCCTCCCGGCGGGTCGACCCTGTCAATCATGTCGCCGGTAATGGTGGCGGTCAAGGACCTCAAGCGTCTCCTCGAGCGGCTACGCCTCGACCGTTCGGTCGCGGGCGCTGACGGTCGTTGCCCGGAACAGCGGGTTGTAGACCGCTTCCTCGGTTCCCTCGATCGCCGCCCAGAACTTAGCTGCCTTCGACAAGCTTTCCGTCAGCGTTGAGCGAGTCGACCGCGCCCAGATGGCGGAGGAGATTGCCGGGGCGAGGCACGACGCCCGTGACCCCGGGGCGGGCCGTCTCCCCTCGGACGACGGTCGCGTGACCCCCCGAAACTCCCGTCACATCGGTGGTCGCGTCCCGAGGTCCCGGCTCGAGCGTCCCGAGTAGGACGCCGGCGTCGCAGGCCCTCGGCCGATCGGACCCGCTAGAGGTCGGAAGCGACCCGGTCCGTTCAGAGGACGGCCGGATACGGAGCGGAGGAAGGGGTTGGACCGGAGGCGGTTACCCGCAGCCGCACCCACCGGATCCGCAACCGCAGCCGCCCGACTCCGCGCCATGGCCGCCTTCGGCCATGGGCGTGTTCGGGGCCACGATCTTGAAACCCGAGGCGTTCAGGTCCTGGACGTAGTCGATCTTCGCGCCGTTCAGCATCTCGGCCGAGAGATCGTCCACGACGATTGAGATCCCATCGACGGAGACGACCCGGTCGCCGTTGCGGGGTCGGTCGAACGCCATCCCGAAGGACGGGCCGCCGCCGCCTCCGCCCCCGCATCCACACCCACCCGAACCGCAGCCGCCGGAGCCACAGCCCCCGCCGCCTCCGCCCGACTGGATGTAGACGCGCACGGCGGTACCGGGCTTCTGGCTCTTGATGAGCTCCCGGACCTGGACCTGCGCTTCTTTCGTTACTTCCAACTTCAACAGACTATCGCTCATGCGGTGGGCCCTCCTTCGTAACCCGAGGATGCAACGAGGCCCGCCCTATAAAGCTCCGCTGGCCGAGAGGTGAGCGGTCTAGGCCGAGAACGACTTCCCGCAGGAGCAGGTCTCGGTCGCGTTCGGGTTGAAGATCTTGAACCCCGACGCCTCGAGCCCCATCAGGAAGTCGACCTTGATCCCGTTGAGGAGCGGGGCGCTGGCCCGATCGACGACCACCGTGAGGCCCTGGTCGTGGAAAGCGACCTCGTCCCCGGTCTCCTGCTTGTCGAACGTCATGCCGTAGGTGAGTCCGGAGCACCCGCCGCCCTGGACGTAGAGGCGCAGGGCCGCGCCGGCCTTGCCCTGCTTCTCCATGATCCGGAGCACCTGCTCCCGCGCGGTGGTAGTGACCTCGATCGCGACCATGACTTCCCTTCAGCGTTCTAGTCCGGGGGAGGGACAAAAGGATTGCTCTCGCGAACTCGTCGGTCGGAGCGGGTGCGCTCGCGGAGCGTTATCTACCTCGCGGCTGTGCGCGAGCCGATGTGCCGACTCTTCGCCCAGCTCACCACGAACCCTGCGCCGGCCGCCCCATGGTTGCTCGAGCGCGACCGCTCCCTGCTCGCCCAATCGAACGTCTCCCCGGAGGACGCGCAGAAGGACGGCTGGGGGATCGGCTGGTTCGAGGATGGAGGCCGTGCCCGCGTCGAGAAGGGTACCGGAGGCGCCTTCGAGGAACGCGAGCGCCCTCGCTTCGAGTCGGCGGTCCGCGCGGCGAGCGGGCCGCTGGTGATCGGACACCTTCGTCACGCAAGCAACCCGCTGAACCTCCCGCGCGAACGGCTGATCGCTCCGGAGAACTCCCAGCCGTTCGAACACCATACCAACCTCTTCGCGCATAATGGGTCGATCCCGTTCCCAACCGAGACGCGACCGCTGCTCGGCGTGCACGAGGCGAACGTACGCGGCGTGAACGACAGCGAGGTGCTCTTCTGGTTGCTCGTGCGGAACACCGAGGAGGTCGGAGACCCGCTCGTGGGCTACTTGCGGACGGTCGAGGACCTCGTTCGGGTCTGGCAGGGGCTCAAACGACCGGCCGTGCCGCCGTTCTCGGCACTCAACGTGCTCTTCTCCCGGGGCCCCCACGAGCTCTGGGCGTTCTGCCTCTGGAGCGGGGACCACGGGACGGGCCTCTTCGACACGTCCCGACGGTACTACGAGATGACGTATCGCGCGCTCCCCCACGAGGTCATCGTCGGCAGCGAGCCGTTCGACGACGAACGCGGGACCTGGCAGCCGCTCTCGAGCGGCACCTACCTCCACGCGGAGCGTCATGACGGCCGTGTTGACCTCAAGGTCGCGAAGCTGCCGTTCCCGAGCGCCCTCGAGCTCGGCCCGGCCCCGACGTAGCCCGGGACGCCCGGCCCGAAGCGGGCGGAAGGTCGTGTGACGAGCGAGATGGTCTCGGGTCCCGACCTCGGTGGAGGCTACCTTCACCAGCTCTCGCTCGACACGGACGGTGAGGTAACGACGTTCACCTTCCACGCCCAGGACGGAGGGTCGGACGCGGGGGGGCCCTCGAGGGGTCCGCTCGGTACGTTCGGCTTCGTGGTCACCCCGACCTCCTGTATGTTCGGGGGACCGCGCTGTTGGCATCGGCGGTTCCTGCTAGGCCGGGCGGACGCGGGGCGGGTCCGGCAAGCGTACAACCGCCACCGTTTCGTCCTCGACACGATGCTGGCCCAACAGTATGAGGCGGCGCCCGTCGCCGTCGCCGAG
>DAHVAA010000189.1 GCA_027314845.1 Thermoplasmata archaeon
GAGCACGATGATGTTCGACATCGCGATCAGCACCGCGACATTCCCGACGAGCGTCGGGATCGTGAGGAGGAGGAGCTCCAGGATCGAGGCGTGGAACAGGACGAGGCCGAGCGCCCCGAGGCCCATGACGGCGAAGCCCGCGATCATCACCGGCTTCGGTCCGCGGGCGCCGACCCAGCGCCCCCACACCGGCGCGAGGAGCAGCATGCTGATCGACGAGGGCACGGAGACGAGCCCCATCTGGAACTCGTTGTAGTTGAAGCCGGGGGCGAACGGATACTCGACGAGGATCGCCATCGCGATGAAGATCAGGAACATCGCGGCGCCGACGAGCACGCCGTTCACGTTCGAGATCCAGATGTTCCGCTGCTTCAGGGCCGCGAACGACACGACGGGGAACTTCGACCGCGGCTCCCAGAAGAGGAAGAAGCCGAGGGCGAGGAGCGCGAGGAGGAAGAACTGGGGGACGCCCCAGGGGACCCCGGCCACCGCGACCGCGGACCAGTTGCCCCAGCCCCAGTAGGTCCCCTCGGTGATGCCGAACATCGTGAACGCGAGGGCCAGGCCGAGGCTCCCGACCCCGGGGAGGTCGAACGGATGCGACGTGAGGTGCGGCGACTCGCGCAGGACCAGGTAGGCGAGCACGGCGAGGGTCACCGCGAGGGGGATGACGGTGTGGTAGGTGAGTTGCCAGCCCCATTCGTAGGCGATGTACCCGCCGCCGACGAGGCCGATCGACGCGCCGGCGGCGAACATGCTGCTGATGATCCCCTGCGCCGGGCCGACGCGCGCTGCGGGGTAGACCTCGGGGATCATCGCGAAGGCGAGCGGGAACATCCCCATCCCGAGGCCCTGGAACGCCCGGGTCCCGATCAGCACGTAGATCTGGTTCGCGCGGTCGAGGCCGAATGCCGCCCCGATGTTCGGCGCGAACCCCGCGAGGCTGACGGCCGCGGCGTAGAGGCTCATGACGAGGACGAGGACCCGCTTCTTGCCGTACTTGTCCCCGAGCTTCCCGAAGATCGGGGTCGCCACCGTGCCGACGAGCAGGTACGCGGAGACGATCCAAACGACGGTCGTGGCGGGCGCGTTGTCAAAGAACGTGACGAACGAGCGGAACGCGGGGATCACCATCGTCTCGACGTAGGTGACCATCGCCGCCATGAGCGTCAGCACGACCAGGACCGCCCGCGCGGCTTTGGGGTCGAACGGGGTCCCGGCCGCGGTGGTCGTGCCGGTCGGCGTCGCGTCCGCGCTCACGGTCGGGCCCCGGGTACCGGCGCGGCCGTCTCGAGGCGGAGGTGCGTCGCGAGCGTCCGGAGGGTCCGGGCGGTCACCGCGACCTCCTGCGGAGGAAGGGTGGCGAGCGCGCTCTCGAGCGAGGCGTCGAAGCGCCGCCAGACCGCCGCCAGCGTCCGCTTCCCCTTGGGGGTCACGGCGAGCACGATCTGACGACGGTCCGCCTCGGAAGGGTGACGGTCGACCAGGCCGAGCCCGACCAGCTGATCGACCGACCAGGTGCAGGCCGCGGCGGTGATCCCGAGCCGACGGGCGAGCTCGCCGGGATGCTTGACGCCGCTCCGCTCGAGGTGGTGGAGGTGCCAGAACGTCGGCGCGTTCAGCCCCTCGGAGATCGCCTGGGGCATGAGCCGGGCGACCACGGTGTGCGAGACATCGCGGATCGCCTCGAGCAGTTCGGCTTCGGACGTCGACCGGTCGGTACGGGGCCCCATCGGGGCGGGCGAATTCGTTAGACTATTTAACAATATGATTGTCGAACTATACCCGCGGGGGACGCGGCCGGGCTCACGCCAGGGCGTACCGGGCCAGCTCGACCAGGTCCCGCACGGTCGGTCCGCCGACGGCCGCCGGGGCGGGGCCCCACGTCGCCGCGAGGGCCCCCTGAGGGAACCGGGGATCCGCGCCGGCCGCGCGGGCTTCCACGCCCGGGAGCGCGCCCCGCCGATCGGCCTCGAGCAGGATCACGAGCGCGCCCACGGGCCCGGAATCGACCTCCACCCCGCCTCCGGGATCCCGTCCCCACGCCTCGACCCGGGCCTCCTCGTCGTGCAGGTGGGCGATCCGGGCCCGCCGGCCCCGGGCCCCCTTCGTCGCGGCCGGCCTCCAGGCGATGGCCGCGCCCGCCGCCCGGAACCGGGCGAGCAGCCCGGCGTCGATGGAGAGCGGGCCCGCGCTCATTCGGCGACCCCCCGACCCCGCCAGAGACGGCAGTCCGGGCGGACCGAGCAGGGAGCGCAGACGGCGAGGTCCCGATGCTTCGGGCAGTCCCCCGAGATCCCGGTGTGGCAGAGGACGAAGTCGAACTTGGCCGGGTCGATCGGGTCGATCCGTCGGAGCGCTTCGCTGACCTCCTCGACCGCGGCCCACGAGCGGGTGCGTCGGGCCGTGAGCCCGAGGTGGTAGGCGATCCAGTGGACGTGCTGGTCGAGCGGGATGCGGAGGTCACCGGTCGGCACCCCGCGCCAGATCCCGAAGTCGGGGTAGCCCGGTCGCACCATCCAGCGGACGAAGAGGGTGAGCCGCTTGCACGGGCTCCCCGCCGCGTCGAGCGGGCTCGGGAAGAGGGTCCGGTAGCCCCGCGGCGCCCGGTTCGG
>DAHVAA010000018.1 GCA_027314845.1 Thermoplasmata archaeon
GAGGGCGGACGGTACCGGCGCCAGAGAGCGACGAAGAACAGCCCGTAGACGAGGTCGAGCACGAGCACCAGGGGAACTCCGAGCTGAAAGAGGAGCCCAACGACGGCGATCGGGAAGGTCGCGCGGAGCCGAGCCCTCCGCCCAACGGCTTCCCACGCGCGCAACCGAACTTACCAAGACACGCGTTGAGCGCTTCGGACGACGCGTCCGGCGCGAAATCGCGCGGCCGTCGAACCTAGCAACCTTATACTCAATGATTGTTGGCGCCACCCGGAGGGTTTTCACGGTGTCCCGAGCGACACCATCTGCGTCGTCTGCCGTCTCCGACCGGCGAGAAACGGCCCCGCTCCGAGGGCGTTTCACGGCCCGGCCGCGCGAGGGATAGGCGCTCGCGGCATGGTACCATCGGCTCGACGGACGCTCCGCGAGCTCTCTAAGGAGTGAGCCTCAATGGCCGTTGCCAAAAAGCGTGCGATGCCCGCCTCCGAAGAACCGACCGCGCGGTCGGCTCGGATCGGGCGCGACCCGATTCCCGTCTCTCGCCTGGTGCCCCGCGGCAAGACCGCGTTCGACACCGTCCAATGGCGCAGCCATGATGCCGTCATCAAGAACGCCGAAGGAAAGGTGATCTTCGAGCAGAAGGGGATCCACGCCCCCACCTCCTGGTCGGAGACGAGCGTCAACATCGCGGCGTCCAAGTACTTCCGCATCATCCAGGGACGGCGCGAGAGCTCGATCGACGGAATGATCCGTCGAGTCTGCCACTGGATGGCCCAGCAAGGTCTCGAGCTCGGCTACCTCGACACCGCCGACGAGGCGACGACGTTCGAGGAGAGCCTCTCCTACCTCATGGTCCAACAGATGGCGGCGTTCAACAGCCCCGTCTGGTTCAACGTCGGGGTCCGCGACCCGCCGCAATGCTCCGCGTGCTTCATCCAGTCGATCTCGGACGATATGGACTCGATCCTCGGTCTCGCGACCAGCGAGGGCCGCCTCTTCAAGGGAGGCAGCGGCACCGGCACGAACCTTTCGCCGCTGCGCGGCAGCCGCGAGAAGCTCGCGGGCGGCGGGATCGCCTCGGGTCCGGTGTCGTTCATGCGGGCGTTCGACGCCCTCGCCGGCGTGATCAAGTCGGGAGGGACGACGCGGCGGGCCGCGAAGATGGTGATCCTGAACATGGACCACCCCGACGTCGTGGACTTCATCGACTGCAAGGTCCGCGAGGAGGACAAGGCGCTCGCGCTCATCCGGGAGGGATACTCCTCGAACTTCGACGGGACCGACCCCGACAGCGCGTACGCCTCGATCGCCTACCAGAACGCGAACCACTCGGTGCGCATCCCCGACGGCTTCATGGACACCGTCGTCCGCGACGGCGAGTGGAAGACCTACAACCGGACGGACCATGCGGTCGCGAACACGTTCCGCGCCCGCGAATTGTGGCGCAAGCTCGCCTACGCGGCCTGGCGATGCGGGGACCCGGGAGTCCAGTTCGACGACATCACGAACGACTGGCACACCTGCCCGAACACCTCCCGAATCAACGCGTCGAACCCCTGCAGCGAGTACCTGTTCCTGGACGATTCGGCGTGCAACCTCGCGTCGATCAACCTGATGAAGTTCCTGGACGCGAAGGGACAGCTCGACATCGAGTTCTTTCGCCAGGCCGTCCGCACGATGATCCTCGCGATGGAGATCATCGTCGACGCCTCCAGCTACCCGACCGCGCCGATCGCCCAGAACTCGCACGACTACCGGCCGCTCGGGCTCGGCTACGCGAACCTCGGCGCCCTGCTGATGCACTACGGGCTCGCCTACGACTCCGAGGAGGGGCGCACGCTCGCCGCGGGGATCTCCGCGTTCCTCTCCGCCGAGGCCTACCACATGTCGGCCGAGATCGCGAAGCGGGTCGGCCCGTTCGCCGGGTTCGAGAAGAACCGGGCGCCGATGCTCCGCGTGATGGGTAAGCACGCCAAGGCCGCGGAGCGCATCCCGCTCAATGACTCCCGGCTCAAGGCCCTCGTTCAGGCGTCCGTCGACCGCTGGCACGACACCGTGAAGGCCGGCGAGCTCTGGGGCTACCGCAATGCGCAGGTCTCGGTCATCGCCCCGACGGGGACGATCGGGCTCCTCATGGGGTGCGACACTCTCGGCCTCGAGCCCGAACTGTCGCTCGTGAAGGTCAAGAACCTGGTCGGCGGCGGCGTCCTGCGGATGCTGAACCGCACGGTGCCGGACGGCCTCGTGGCGCTCGGCTACTCGACCGAGGAGATCCGAACGATCACGGAGCACGTCGAGAAGACCGGCACGATCGAGGGTGCTCCCGGGCTCGCCCCGGAAGACCTCGTGGTCTTCGACTGCGCGCTCGCTCCCGCGGGTGGGACCCGCACGATCTTGCCGATGGGGCACCTCAAGATGCTCGGCGCGGTCCAGCCGTTCCTCTCGGGCGGTGCCTCCAAGACGATCAACCTCCCGAACGAGGCGACCGTCGAGGACATCGAGAAGATCTACCTCGAGGCCTGGCGGCTCGGCATCAAGTCGGTCGCGCTCTACCGCGATGGCTGCAAAGCCTCCCAGCCGTTCGAGACGGGAAAGGGGAGGGCCGGGGCGCCGGTCGGACCCCGGGGCCCCGCGCGCGAGCGCCTTCCCGACGAGCGGAAGGCGATCACGCACCACTTCTCGGTCGGCGGCCACGACGGCTACGTGACCGTGGGCCTCTATCCGGACGGCCGACCGGGCGAGGTGTTCTTCCGCGTCACGAAGGAAGGGTCGACCGTCAACGGGCTCATGGACTCGCTCGGGATCTCGATGTCGATGGCGCTCCAGCACGGGGTGCCCCTCAAGGACCTCGTGCGGAAGCTCGCCCACCTGCGGTTCGAGCCGGCGGGCGCCACGAACAACCCGAAGATCCGTTTCGCGAAGTCGATCCCGGACTACGTCGCCCGCTGGCTCGCGATCGAGTTCCTGACCGAGGACGAGCGCCGCGCAATCGGGCTCGAAGCTCCGGCGGAGGGGAACGGGAACGGCCACGGTGCGGCGCCGGTGCCCGCGCCCAAGCCGAGCGCGGCCGCGAGCCAGACCGTGAAGTTCGAGACCCGGCCCCTCGACGCGTTCGCTCCCGAGGCGGGGGCCGGGACGACCAGCGAGGACGCTCCCTCCTGCGCGGTCTGCGGCGGGATCATGATGCGTTCGGGCACGTGCTATGCGTGCACCGTCTGCGGGGCGACGAGCGGCTGCTCGTAGACACCCGCCGACCTCGAACCCCTGAGAGGGGGGAACCTACAGCCCCGGGCCGGTCGCAAGCGCGGGTTCGTCGATCGCGGGTTCGCGGACCGGCGCGCCCATCGGCTCGCCCGGCCCCGCCCGGCTCCCGTCCGTCCGGAATCGGTAGTTCCGCAGGCCGAGCGAGAACAGGAGGCCGATCAACGCCATCGCGGCGATGAGCCCGAAGACGAACTCGAAGGCGAGCCCCGCCGGCACGTTGCGGACGATCGGCGGGTAGGGGGCCGGAGGCCGGGCCACGACGTAGGCGGTCGTGAAGTTCGCGGTCAGGGTCGCCGCGAGGACCGGGCCGATCGCGCTCCCGAGGTTCCGGAACGTCTGGTTCATCCCCGTCTGCACGCCGAGCTCCTTCGGGGAGACCGAGAGCACGATGATGTTCGACATCGCGATGAGGACGGCGACGTTCCCGACGAGCGTCGGGATCGCGAGCAGCGAGAGCTCGTAGATGTTCGCGTGGAAGACCGCGAGGCCGAGCCCGCCGAGGCCCATCACCGCGAACCCGGCGAGCATCACCGGTTTCGGGCCGCGGGCCGCGACCCACCGCCCCCAGAGCGGCGCGAAGAGCAGCATCGAGAGCGCCGAGGGGAGCGCGAGCAGCCCGAACTGGAACTGGGAGTTGTTGAACCCCGGCGGGAACGGGTCCTCGGCGAGGATCGTGAGCCCGACGAAGACCAGGAACATCGTGAGGCCGACGAAGACCCCGTTCACGTTCGAGACCCAGATGTTCCGCTGACGGAGCGCCGCGAACGAGACGACCGGGTTCTCGGCGCGCGGCTCCCAGAGGACGAAGAACGCGGTCGCGGCCGCGGCGAGGAGGAAGAACTCGGGGACCCCCCAGGGGACCCCGGCGAAGTGGACCGCCGCGAAGTCGCCCCACCCCCAGTACGCCCCTTCCGTGAGGCCGACCATCGCGGCCGCGAGCGCGAGGCCGAGGCTCGCGATGCCGGGGAAGTCGATCGGGTTCGGGGCGAGGTGCGGCGACTCGCGCAGGATGAGGTAGGCGACGACGACCAGGATGACCGCGACCGGGATGATCGTGTGGTACGTGAGCTGCCAGCCCCAGGCGTAGGCGATGTACCCGCCGCCGACCAGCCCGATCGCCGCTCCCGCGGCGAACATGCCGCCGATGATCCCTTGCGCCTCCCCGACCCGCGCGGCCGGGTAGACCTCGGGGATCATCGCGAAGGCGAGCGGGAACATCCCCATCCCGAGGCCCTGGAAGGCCCGGACGGCGATCAGCACGTAGATCTGGTTGGCCCGGTCGACCCCGAAGGCGGCGCCGATGTTGGGCGTGAACCCGGCGAGACTGACGGCGACGGCGTAGAGCCCCATCACGAGGAGAAGCATCCGACGCTTGCCGTACTTGTCCCCCAGCTTGCCGAAGATCGGCGTGGCGACCGTCCCGACGAGCAGGTACGCCGAGACGATCCAGACGACCGTCGTCACCGGCGCGTTGTCGAAGAACGTGATGAAGGAGGAGAACGTCGGGAGCACCATCGTCTCGACGTAGGTGACCATGAGCGCCATCAGCGCGAGCACGATGAGCACGCCCCGCGCGGCCGCGGGGTCGTACGGGGTTCCGGCCGCGGTGCGCGCGAGGTGGCCGTTCGCGTCGCTCACGCGCTCACCTCCGCGCCTTCCGCGCCCGGCGAGCCAGCGAGATGACGCGCGAGCGTGCGCAAC
The DNA here is from genome assembly GCA_027314845.1 of Thermoplasmata archaeon. Next base: position 4,966 of record DAHVAA010000018.1, read on the forward strand.
GTCTCCGCCGTCACCGCCACGTCCTCGGGCGCCAGGGTCGCGAGCACTCCCGAGAGCGAGGCATCGAAGCGGCGCCACACCGAGGCGAGGGTCCGATGGCCCTTCGGGGTCACGGCGAGGACGACCTGGCGGCGGTCGGTCTCGGACGGACGCCGGTCGACGAAGCCGAGCGCGACCAACTGGTCGACCGACCAGGTGCAGGCCGCGGGTGTGATCCCGAGCCGGCGCGCGAGCTCCCCCGGGTGGCGGACCCCGCTGTGGTCGAGATAGTGAAGGTGCCAGAACGTCGGGGCCGCGAGCCCCTCGGAGATGGCCTGGGGCATCAAGCGGGAGATCACAGCGTGCGAGACCTCGCGGATCGCCTCGAGCAGTTCCGCCTCGGGGACCCCACGGGGACGTTCGGCCGGCATCGGAGCGAGATATTATTAGATTATTTAACTATATCATCACTGAAAAGTTTTTCTGTTGAATGAAATGGCCGCGCCCTACGCCAAGGCGTAGCGGGCGAGCTCGACCAGGTCCCGGACGGTCGGTCCGCCCGGCGGCGCGGGGTCGCCTCCCCAGGTCGCCCGGAGCGCGCCCTGGGGGAACCTCGGGTCTGCGCCCGCCTCCCGAGCCGCAAGCGCCGGGACCACCCCGCGACGGTCGGCCTCGAGGAGGATCACGAGCGCGCCGACCGGGCCGGAGTCAACTTCGACCCCTCCGCCCGGTGGACGCCCCCATTGTTCCACCCGAGCTTCTTCGTCGTGCAGGTGGGCGACCCGGGCACGACGGCTCGGCGCTCCCGGCCCCTTCGTCCGCGCGGGACGCCAGGCGATGGCCGCGCTCGCCGCACGAAACCGGGCGAGCAGTCCCTCGTCGATCGGGAGCGGCCCGGCGGTCATTCGGCGACCCCCCCTCGGCGCCACAGACGGCAGTCCGGTCGCACCGAGCACGGCCCGCAGACCGCGAGGTCCCGATGCTTCGGGCAGTCGCCGGAGATCCCGGTATGGCAGAGGACGAAGTCGTACTTCACCGGGTCGATCGGGTCGATGCGTCGCAGCGCCTCGCTCACTTCCTCGACCGCCGCCCAGGAACGGCTGCGGCGAGACGTGAGGCCAAGATGGTAGGCGATCCAATGCACGTGCTGGTCGAGCGGGATCCGCAGCTCCCCGGTCGGAACGTTCCGCCAGTGTCCGAGGTCGGGGTACCCCGAGCGCACCATCCAACGAACAAAGAGCGTGAGGCGCTTGCAGGGGCTCGCCGAGGCGTCGAGCGGGCTCGGGAAGAGCGCCCGATATCCGGGGGGAGCGCGACCGGGGCCACGGAGCGTCCGCGCCAGCGCGTCGAGGCCCGCGGGGAACCCGCCGCGCTCCCAGCCGCCGACGAACGCCGTCTCGAGGGACGCGTGTCCGGCGTAGTAATCGGTCAGTACGTTCGCAAGGTGGCCGAGCTGGTCCCCGCGGATCCAGCGGTGCCGGAACCCGCGGAGACGACGGGCCCGTTCCGCGGCGAACGAGGGGTCCACGAGTCGGGCGACATCGCCGTCCACCGCTCCCGCTAGGCGCTCGATCGCCCCCCGGATCGAGGTGGTGTTCCCGATCGCGAGGGTGGAGGCAAAGATCCCCGCGATCTCGGCGCGCCGTGGGTCCCGGGCGAGCGGGCGCACGGTGGAGATCGGGTCGTCGGCCAGCGACCGGTCGAAGGAAAAGCCGGCGTACAGGCGGGCGAGGTGGCGGGGGAACTCAGGGGTCGGCCGGTGGGAGCGCACGGGGTCGCGACCCCGCCTGGGGATTTACCGTTGCGCGACGGGCGGAGCCGCGCAAACTAACTAGGCGCGCGACGTTCCGTCGGCATGACCGGCCCCCCGGTCGAGGTGCGGCCGACGGTCGACCGGGCCTGGCTGGACCGGGCCGCCACGGCGGACCCCGTCGCCCACGCCTTCGCCCTCTGGGACCTCGACCGGAACCCCGGACGGATCCGGTTCTTCTGCGCGATGAAAGGGGAGCTCACGATCGGCTACCTCCTCGTCTGGCTCGGGCACCCGGTCGCCCCGATCATCCATTGGTACGGGGGCGATCCGGAGGCCCGCATCCTCGCCCGCATGCTACCGGAGCGGCCCGCGGTCGCGATCGCCCCTGAGGGGGCGGTCGCCGCCATCGAGGAGGCGCGCGGCGCGGGCCGCCGTTACCCCCTGCTCGTTCTCGCGCGTGACGTCGGCGCGCCGTCCGCCCCGCCCTCACGACCGGGTACCGTGCGACCGCTCGTCCGTGCGGACGTGCCCATGCTCTCCGAGTGGGCCCGGCGGCAAACCGACCCCGTCGTCGCGGAGTACCCGTTCCTCGACCCCGAGGCCGAGCTCATCTGGGGTGCGTTCGACCGGGACCGCCTTCTCGGCGTCGTTCGGGCCGAAGTGCGGCTGCCGAAGGTCTGGATCCTCGGCGGGGTCTACGTGCACGACGACTCCCGGGGCCAAGGATGGGGCCGAGAGCTGCTCGGCGCGGCGCTCCGGGCCGCCAGTGCGGCCGGCGCGCGCGCGGTGCTCTACGTTCGGGAGGACCGAACGGCCGCGCGCGCCCTCTACGAACGCCTGAGCTTCCGTCCGGTCGACCGTCGGATCTGGGTCGACCTCGGTGCCGGGCTGATGCCCTGACCCGGTGGGAAGCCGTAAGACGACCAACGGACGTCGAGGATCCGCGAGCGTCCGTGCCGAGCAACGCCGAGGCCGCCGAGATCCTCCACAACATCGCCGACCTGCTCGACCTCCTCGGCGAACGGTTCAAACCGGAGGCCTACCGCCGCGCCGCGCGGTCGATCGAGAGCCTGGCGGAGGACCTTTCGGCGGTCGCGGCCCGCCACGAGCTCCGAACGATACCGGGGGTCGGGGAAGCGATCGAGGAGAAGATCCGCGAGTACCTCTCGACCGGCGCGATCCCGTACTACGAACGGCTGAAGCACGACGTACCGCCCGGAATAATCGAGCTGATGCGACTGCCCGGCCTCGGTCCCAAGACCGCGAGACGGTTCTGGACCGAGCTCGGGATCGATGGTCCTGCGGGGCTCACCGCCGCGATCGAAGCCGGTCGGCTGGAAGGCGTGAAAGGGTTCGGCGCGAAGAAGGTGGCGCAGATCCGGACCGGGCTCGCGTCGGCGAGGGCGACCCCCTCCGTGGACGGCGGCCGCGCTCCCAGCGAGCGCATCGACCCGGTCGCCGAGCGGCTCGTACGGGCCCTGAAGGCAGTCCCCGGGACGGATCGGGTGGAGGCGGCGGGGAGCTTCCGGCGACGGCGGGAGACGGTCGGGGACCTCGATGTACTGGTGACCTCCTCCTCGCCCGAGCAGGTCTTCGACGCGTTCTCGGCCCTGCCCGACATCCGCGACGTCCGCATGCGCGGGGGAACGAAGGAGACGGTCGTGCTCACGAGCGGGCTCCAGGTCGACCTGCGGGTCGTCGAGCCCGCGGCCTTCGGGGCCGCGCTCCAGTACTTCACCGGTTCGAAGGACCACAACGTCCACCTCCGCTCGATCGCCCGCGCCCGTGGACTCAAAGTGAATGAGTACGGCGTCTTCCGGGACGACCAGCGGGTCGCGGGCCGTACCGAGGAGGAGGTCTACGCCTCGCTGGGGCTCGCATGGGTCCCTCCCGAGCTCCGGGAGGACCGCGGCGAGATCGACCGGGCCGCCCGGGGAGAACTTCCCGCGCTGGTCGAGGGAAAAGACCTCACCGGCGACCTCCACGTCCATCTCCCGCCCGACGCCACACCGGAAGCGGTGGACCGGCTCGCCGGGACGGCGCGGGTGCACCACGTCGGATACGTAGGGGTAGTTGTGGGTGAGGTCGATTCCACCGGAACGGTCCGAACCCTTTCCGCCTCGATCGTCGAGCGCTTGAACGCGGCATCGGGGAAGGGGGTACGGTTCGCCCCAGTGATCGAGAGCGGCACCGGTCCCGTGCCGGACCCGCTGCGCGCGCTCCCCGCGGAGTATCGGGTCCTGCGTCCGACCGGGTCCCGGACCGACCCGGCACCGACCCCGTCCGGGAACCCCGCACCGATGCTGATCGCTCACGTCGGCGCGAACCTCGAGCTCGCGCGCCGCTGGATCGACCTGGCCCGTGAGGTCGGGGCGGCGGTCGAGGTGGGACCGGGTCCGGAGCGACTCGACTCCACCGCGGCGCGCATGGCGCGGGAGGCCGGCGTGCCCCTGGCCATCCCCACGGCGGTGGGCCGCACGGAGGAGGACCCGACCGCCGCGATCGCCCTAGGCTTCGCCCGGCGAGCGGGCGCCGGCCCGATGGACGTGCGCTGTATCGGTCCGGGTGCGACGGCCCGGAGCCGGCTCCCCTAAGGCGCGGTCGTGCGACCGGGGGGCGCCCTCGAGCGGCCCCCGGAGATCGAGACGCTCGGAGCGGAGCCGCGGGTAAGACAGCTCGCGCACCGGTGCGCCGCGGGAGTCAGCCCGTGGCGCCAGTAACAGTCGGAGCAGAGCGGTCGGCCGCACCCCCAGCAGAGCGGCACGGCCCCCCGCGGCCCGATCGGGGTAGAGCAGCTGGAGCAGGCGGGAGGGCCCCCGCTCGGGTGGGTCCGGAACGCCGGCGGCTCGGGCCAGCGGGCGCGGGTTCGCCCGGGTTCCTCCACCCGTGGGAGGCCACGGGGACCGGCGGGTTGGCGGGGGCGGCCGGGAGGGTCCATCGTCCTGGGCAAGGGGGTCCACCCCTTTTTATGCCTAGGTCCAGCCTTCCGGCGCTGCCTTTGGACCCGGAAGTTCATCTACCGCCTCCGGGGAGCCTCTCCCGTGTCGAGCGGCCGTGCCTATCGCCGGGCGTACGCACGCGAGCCCTACGTGCCGTCGGCCCCCGCCCGGCCGAGCCGCGCCGTCGAGGCCGAGTCGCGGCGCTCGAACGCGGCGGTCCCGGTGGCGATCGCGGTGGTCGTCCTCGGCCTCTACCTGGGGCAGTACTCTTTCCTCGCGCCGGCCGGCCTCGGCCTCGTACTCCTCTTCTCGGGCGCGTCGTTCCTCTCGGCGCGCCTCAACCCGTTGAGCCCGCACTTCTACCTCAACCGTAAGCCCTCCTGGCTCGCGGTCGGGGTGGTCCTCCTCGGTGGGCTGCTCCTCTTCTACTACGCCTACAACCTGCTCCTCCACCAGGTCGGCCCCCTGACGCCCCGCCTCTGAGCGGGGGAGCCGCCGGCGCCGCGCGCGGTCGCTACGCCGCGACCATCCGTTCGAGGGCCCGTCGGGCCTTGTCGGCCACCGGCGGGGGGACCTCGATCTGATAGCGGAGCTCGCGCAGCGAGTCGCGAACGTCCTCGAGCGAGATCTCCTTCATGTAGGGGCAGACCGCCCCGGCATCGATCGGAGAGAAACGGGTCTTCGGGTTCAGCTTCGACATGCGGTGGAGGATCCCGACCTCGGTCGCGACCAGCACTTCCGGTTCGTGGGTCTCCTCGGCGAAGCGGATCATGCCGTCGGTGGAGAGGACCCGGTCGACGTGCGGTAGGACCTGGCTCGCGCAGCCGCACTCCGGGTGCGCGACCACGGGGGCACCGGGGTGCTCGGCGCGCGAATGCGCGAGGACCTCGGGCCGGAGCTTCGCGTGCACGGGGCAGTCGCCGACCCATAGGTGCATCGCGCGACCGGTCCGGCGCCGTACGTAGTCCCCGAGGAACATGTCCGGCAGGAACAGGATCTCCCGGTCCTTCGGAACCTGCTCGACGATCTTCACCGCGTTCGAGCTCGTGCAGCAGTAGTCGGCCTCCGCTTTCACGTCAGCGGAGGTGTTGATGTACGCCACCACGACCGCACCCGGGTGTTCGGCCTTCCACGCCCGCAACTGGTCGGCCGTGATCGCGTCGGCGAGCCCGCATCCGGCCTTGAGGTCCGGGAGCAGGACCGTCCGGCTCGGGTTCAGGATCTTCGCCGTCTCGGCCATGAAACGCACCCCCGCAAAGACGATCACAGAGCGGTCGGATTCCATCGCCTTGCGCGAGAGGTAGAGGGAGTCGCCCACGTAATCGGCCAGGTCCTGGACCTCGGGCCGCTGGTAATTGTGCGCCAGGAGCACCGCGTGGCGCTCTTCCTTCAGGTGAAGGATCTCCTCCTCCAGCGACATCGCCGACCCCCCGGTCCCGGAGGTTCTAGCCGGCAGGGCGACTTAAGCGGGCGGGCCGGAGCGTGAGGTGGAACGGCACGGCCACCGCGGAGTGCGTGAGCGACCCGATGCTCACGGCGTCGGCCCCGACCGATCGGTAGCGGACCACGTTCGCCGGGGTGATGCCGCCCGAGAGCTCGAGGAAGCAGCCCCGCCGCAGTCCGGCCCGTTCGAGGGCGCGCACGATCGCCCGCGCCCGGGCGGGCGGCGCGTTGTCGATCAGGAGGTCGCGCGCCCCGGCTCGGGCCGCTCGCACGGCCTGCTCCCCCGTCCGGACCTCGACCTGGACCCGGTCGCCCCGGCGGGCGGTGGCTCGCGCGCGCCGAACGGCCTCCTCGAGCGGGAGGAAGGCGAGGTGATTGTTCTTCACTAGGACCGCGTCCGAAAGGTCCCGCCGGTGAGCACGTCCCCCTCCGTGGACGACCGCGGCCTTGTCGAGGTCCCGGAGGCCGGGAAGCGTCTTGCGGGTCGCGTAGACCGCGAGCGGTGGACGGGCTCCCCGGGCGCCGCGGACCGCGGCCGCGGTCGCCGTCGCCACGCCGCTGGCGTGCATCAGGAAGTTGAGCAGGGTCCGTTCCACGCTGAGGATCTGGCGAGCATCCCCCGCGAGGCGCACCACGACCGTACCCGGGCGGAGGCGGCTCCCGTCGGGGCGGGCCGACCGGACCCGAAGGTCCGTCGCGCGGGCGAGCGCGTGGACCGCCGCCATCCCCGACAGCACGCCCGACCCCTGCGCCGCCACGACCGCCTCGCCGGCGAGGGGCCGGGGGAAGAGCCGGCGAGTCGTCCGGTCGGAACGTACCCGGTCCTCGGCCAGCGCGCGGCGGGCGAGCGCGTCGACCCCCCGGACCTGGCCGTCAGCGGGCACGGTCCTCCTCGTCCTTCGCCGCGAGCGCCGCCCGCAGTCGGTCGTAGTCGGGCACGACGTCCGGCCTCAGGGCCGGCAGGTTCTGGCGCTCGAGCTCGGCGACCCGGCGCCGGGCCGTCGCACGGTCCCCCCGCGCGTAGGAGAGCTGGGCGAGCCGGAGGACGACGTCGACCTCGTCCGCCGGGGCCTGGAGCTCGCGGACGAGACGATAGGCGTCCAAGAGGTCGGCCTCCGCGAGGTCGTACTCCCCGCGGTCGAGCTCGATCTTCCCCTGGACGATCATCGACTGCACCATCCCGAAACGGTCGCCCATTCGTTCGAGGAGCTCCCGTGCCCGACGGCACCGTTCCGCCGCTTCGTCGAGCCGGCCGGCCTCGCGCAGGATATCGGCCGAATTGAACAGCGCCCACCCCACCCGTCGGGGGTCGTGGGCCTTTTCCGCCAGCCGGACCGCTTCGGCGAACTCTGCGGTCGCCTCGGCGTAGCGGGGCGCGAGCGCGGGATTGCCCGCGATCACGACCCCGAGGAAGAGGTGCGCTTGCGCCGCCTCGCGCGTGTCCCCGAGGCGTTCGAGGATGTGCGCGGCGTCCCGGGCCTCGGTCATCGCCACCTCGGGCTGGCCGAGCATGGCGAGAACGTAGGCGCGTCGAACGAGGCCGAGCGCCGTCGCCCGCTCGTTCCCGCTCTCGCGGGCGAGCCGGAGCTCCTCGGTGTGCTCGGCGAGCGACTCCGAGTAACGGCCCTGGTAGTACAGCGCCTCGCCCCGGAGCCGGCGGAGTCCGATCCGGACGAGGGGGTGGGTGGAAAGCTCGGTGGACGTGAGCACCTTGGCGGTCGCGCCTTCGGCAGCGGTCCACTCTCCCCGGCTCGTCAGGATCTGGGCGAGGTAGAGCTCGAGCATCGCGCGGACGTGCGGCGAGAGCTCCCGGCCCCGCCGGTCGAGCTGGTCGCGCAGCATCGCCTCGGCCTCCTTGAGCTGGCCCGCATGGTCGGTCTGCTGGGCGATCTCGAGGCGGAGCTCGGACTCGCCGTCCGCATCGTCCGGTTTCAGCCTCCGGTGGCTCTCGAGCGCTCGCTCGAGGTGCTCGCGGGCCGACTCGGGGGCGAACGAGCGGTCGGCGATGTCCGCGGCGGCCCGGTTGTACTGGAAGGACTTCTCGTCGACCTTGCCGAGGTAGAAGTGGCGGGCGAGCGCGTAGAGGGTCGGGATGTCGACGCCCGCCGTCGCCTCGACCGCCTCACCGGCCTTCTGGTGGAGCAGACGGCGTCGGCTCTCGCTGAGCTGGTCGTAAACACCGGAACGGACCCCGTCGTCGGCGAACGCGAGGAGCTCACCGGGACGTTCGATGAGGAGGCCGCGATGGACGAACGTGTCGACGGTCTCCGCCAGGCGTTCCTCGTCTTCGTCGCTCGCGCGCAGGAGCAGTGCGAACGGGAACTCCGGGCCGAGGACCGAAGCGACGGCGAGGACCCGTTCGGCCTCTTCCGGGAGCGCCGAGAGGTCCTCGGGGGTCCCCGGTACCGAACCGCCCGACCCCATCGGTCCCGCGTGGCTCCCGAGACGACGGTCGAACTGTTCGAGGAGCAGCGGGTTCCCGCCGGTCTCCGAGTATCGCCGGGCGACCTCCTCGACCGAGAACTCGCGCTCGGGCTCCCGCCAGCGAAGGTACTGGGCCACCTCCTCGGAGGAGAACGGGCGGAGCACCACGCGCCGGGCGTGCGTCGCGGCCTCGAACGCCTCGAGCCGAGAGCGCTTCGCGGAGGAGAGCGTCTCGAGAGGGCGGGAGGTGGCGACCAGCCAGAGCGGCCGGTTCTGTATCTGGCGGACGACGTACTCGAGGGCCTCGAGGGACGGTTCGTCGCTCCGATGGAGGTCCTCGAGGACGAGAACGGTCGGTCCCCGCCGGGTGAACTCGAGGAACTGCTCGGTGATCGCGCTCCAGATCGGGTCGCGGACCGACTCGGTCCGCTCGTCCGCCTCGCCGAGCGCGGAGAGCAGACGCTCCTCGATGTAGACCGGGGAGGAGAAGCTCGCGTCGCCCAGCCGGGGCGCGAAGCCGATGAGGAACCGCTCGGCCCCCGGGACGCCCGGGACGATGCTCTCCTCGGACCGGGCCGTGGTCCGGGCGCTCTCGAGCGCGCCGCGGATCAA
>DAHVAA010000190.1 GCA_027314845.1 Thermoplasmata archaeon
TCGGCAATCGCTTCCGTCGACTTCGTGAGGTTCCCGTAGCGGCCGACGTTAAGGCGCATGTGGCCCCGAACGAGGCTCACGTACCCGTTGTCAATCAGCACCACTTCGTCCTTCGCAATCGATCCAATCTGCTCGTTCCACAGGGAAAGGATGATCGTGGCCGTGTCGTCGCCGACAATGGCCTCCGCCACTTTCCGTGGGTCGCCGAACTTACCCATCACTTCCTTGGATTCGCCGACGTTCACCACTTTCGCGAGAACGTTGACTTGTTTCGAGCTCGGCGTCAGGTCGCGCACTTTCGTCAGGGTCTTCTCCATCTCGTTTGCCTCTTCGCTTTCTTTCGCGTTGGTCTCGAACGAACGTTGGGCTCCCGCCTATCCTCGCGAACAACCTGTTCGAAAAATCAAACCGGCGGGCCGCTCGAAATCGGCGAGGCTTTCCGTTCCTTCGACCGATGGACCCAGTCTCACCTATATAAGCTTGGCGAGGGGGACCCTTCCCGGGATGTCGAGGGTTTACGGTCCCATCCGTCGGGCTTGGGCGGCTGGGTGATGATGAGCTCCTCGGCGTGATCGCGCGCTCGCTCCCGCGCCGCCTGATGGGTCGTATAGAACGCCTGTACCCGTTCGATGAGCTCTCCCTTGCAATCCCCGCAAAGGAGCGCGCCGGAACGGCAATCGCGGGTCACCTGTTCGAACTTTCCGTCGTTCTCGGCGAAGCGGGTCCGCCATAATGCCCACACAGAGCAGATCTCGGGGGTCGCTCCGAGACGACGCTGCTCCTCGACCGAGGCCCGTCCCCCGGTGAATGCCTTTCGGATCTTCCGCTCGACGGTCTTCGGGGGATCGTTGAGGAAGAGTGCGTTGTCGGCCGCGTTGCCACCGGTCGTGGACATCACACCCTCACCGAGAAGCCCGGGAATCATCTGGCTGTGAATGAGCGCGGGCTTCGGGTATCCGAGCGACTCGGCGATGTCCCGCGTCACTCGGAAGTGAGGGTCCTGGTCGATCCCGCAGGGGATGAGACACGGGACGCTACGGCCGCTCTCCCAGGACGGGTAGAGCGCGGGCACGGTTTGCAGGGCCGTGTAGAACACGAGGCCGATGTTGGTGCTGGGGGCAAACCCGAACACCGCCTTGACCGTCGAGTACGGGATCTTGCGGGCGACCCGGACCGCGAGCGGATACATCGCGGCGATCGAGCGGGAGTCGAAGAAGACGTGCGTTCTCTTCCGGTCGAAACCTACGGCGAGGATGTCGAGAAGGTTCTCGTAGCCCCAGCGGATCGAGTCCTCCCGGGTGAGCTGGCTCCGCGCCCAGAACTTCTCGTCATCCGTGATCTGGATGTACATCGGGGCATCGAACTTCTCCTGCAGCCAACGGCACAGCTCGAACGACACCAGGTGGGAGAGATGGAGGGGGCCCGACGGCCCACGGCCCGAGTATAGGAAGAAGCGCTCTCCCTTTCGGTACTGCGCGAGGAGGACCCCCAGGTCCCGATGCGAGTAGTAGACCCCCCGCTCGATCAACGGATGGAGGGTGCCGCCCGCGGCTTCCCGGAGCTCTTCGAGGACCGGCCCGGAGAGCTCCTGTGTTCCGAATTGCTTTCGAAGCCGCTCGTAGTCGATGCGGCCCCGTACCTCGTAGGGGGTGACGATGAACGATTCCTTCTCGGGCACGCTGCTTCCGCACCCCCAGGTTCGCTGGAGGTATGAGGTCGGCGATGGGCGTGGATCCGCCCGGTTCGGAGGACCCTCTCGCCGGCGAGGCTTAAGTACAGGACCTCAATCCGCGCGGAGCCGTGTCGCGCATCCACTCGAGCCGCAAGGGACGGGCCGGTTCTCACCGCCCGTACCCAGCGACCAAGCCTGCTTGGGTCTCTCAGACCCGGGAGGAGGTCGTCGAGCAGGCCGTATCCCTGTCCAAGACCGGGCTCACCGCGGCGCAGGTCGGCCAGCGTTTGCGCGATTCCTACGGAGTCCCCTCGGTCCGTGCGGTCACGGGCGAGCGGATGACGGACCTGCTGAAGGCGCAAGGGATCCAGACGGAACTTCCCGAGGACCTTCAGGCCCTTCTCAAGCGGGTCGTCCATCTCCAGCGCCACCTACAGACTCACCCGAAGGACCTGGCGAACCAGCGGGGCCTGTCGCTCATCGAGTCCCGGATCCGCCGTCTGGCCCGCTACTACCGCGACCACAAGGTCCTTCCCGAGACGTGGCGCTACTCCGCCGCGGGGGCTGCCCTCCAGGTGGAGTGATGCCACAAGGGCCCGAAGATTTCGTTTCCGATACCCGCTACGGTGAGGAGTTCGCCCAGGCAAAGGGCCTCGTGCTCGAACACCCGGGGCGCTGGCGGGTCATCTACCACTACGACGGAGACGGGATCGCGAGCGCCTCGAGCGCGCTGCGCGCCTTCGCGCGGCTCGGCTATCCGACGCAAGCGACGGCCCTGCTCGGGGTCGAGCGGGAACGGATGGCTGACCTGATGCGAGCCACGTCGGGGCCT
>DAHVAA010000191.1 GCA_027314845.1 Thermoplasmata archaeon
CTGGCCCGCAGCTTGGGCCGGTCGGTAGGGGAATTCAAGAAGGGCCGCCTCGAGGTCGAACGCGAGCTCAAGTCCGAGTCGTCCGGGGCCCCGAACACCGCCGGACCCTCGGGCCCGGCCCACTAGGCCCCGCCAGCGACCGGCATGCGAGGAGCACTGCGAACTCAGGCCGCACCCGTACCCGCCCCGGGTCGGCGGGCATCGACCGGGAGGGAGGTGCCCGGTTGACTGATGGGCGATCTCGACCGGATCCTTTCGGTCCTGGGAGAGGCCCGACGCCGACTGGTGCGCATCGCCCTGGTCCTGGGACCGCTGTTCGGCGCGACCCTCCTCTTCGAGCTGCGGCCCCTCCCTCTCACCGTGTTCGGGGTTTCGGTGCCGTTCGCCGTCCCCTGGCCGAGCCCATTCTACAACATCACCGCGCAACTGTTCCGCGCGATGGTCGGCTGGATGCTGCCACCGGGGGTGCTGCTCCTCAACGTGGGGGTCGGCGACTCGATCGTGGTGCAGATGGAGATCGGGCTTCTCCTCACCTTCATCTTCGGGATGCCGTGGCTCGTCCACGAGGTGGGCGCGTTCCTCGTACCCGCGCTCCGGCGGAACGAACGGCTCCTGATCCGTCAGGTCGGGATCCCCGCGACCGCCCTCTTCGCCCTCGGGACCGGAATCGGCTTCTTCTTCCTGACGCCGTTCACGTTCCGGCTCCTCTTCCGCTACGTCGCGGCGATGGGGCTCGCCCCCGTCCTCGGCGTGCAGGCATTCGTGACGTTCGCGCTCCTCTACTCGCTCGCGTTCGGGGTCGTCTTCGAGCTGCCCGTCTTCGTGTACGCGCTGACCCGGTTGCGCGTGGTGCGCGCGGCCGCTTGGCGCCGGCACTGGCGCGGGGCGGTGATCGGCGCGCTCGTCTTCGGGATGGTGGTCACCCCGGACAACTCGGGGATCACGATGATGCTCATCGCGCTGCCGATGATCGCCCTGTACCTCGGCGGAGCGTACTTCGCCGCCCGGTGGGAGCGCCGGTCGGACGCGCGGAACCGATCGCTCTCCGCGGTCGGGGCGGGGTGATCTAGGTCGTGGCGCTCTTCTCCGACATCGACTGGATCATTCTGGTCGGGGCCGCCCTCTTCCTCCTGTTCGGCCACGACAGCGCCCAGACCCTGCGGACGTTCGGTCGCTGGTATGGCCGGGCGGGACGGCTCAAGCAGGAGCTGCTCACCGAGTTCTCGAAGGCGGCCGATCTCCCCCTCCCACCGATGGGCGCGCCCCTCTCGGTCCGGGGCGCCCTCCTCGGACTCGACCCGACCCCCACGCACACGTCGGGGATCCCGGCCGCGGTTCGCACCCCACCCGGCCCGCCGCCCGTGGTTCCCCCCGTCCCGGCCCCGTCGCCGGTGACCCCGTGGACCGGCGGAGCGCCGGTGCCGACCTGGACGATGACCGCGCCGGTCCTGCTCGGCGAGGAGCGGCGTCCATGAGCGCGTTCTCGGTCGACCAGATCATCACCCTCACGGAGATCCTGGTGATCCTGATGGGGATCGGGATCACGTGGGCGGTCTACTACGGGAGCGACCGCGCCGAGCTGCCGGGGGACGCGACGATCCCCACACCCGGTGAGGTCGACGACACCGTGCCCGACACCCGCGGGAGGAGCCTATGACCTTCGGAACTACGGATTGCTCGCTGAGCTGCACGAACCACGCCGACCGCCCTTCGCCGTTCGACCTTCCCGTCGGGCAGGTCCGTCGGGTCGCGGCGGCCGATCCACCGGCCGACGGCGAGGTGGACGAGACCCGACGCAACGTGCTCAAGCTCCTCGCGGTCGCGGGCCTCGTGGGCGCCGGGGCCGGGGGCCTCGCGGGCGGCATGGTCCAGTACCTCCAGCCTCCGATGATCGGCATCTCGAGCTACCCTCGCGTCCAGCTGATCGACGTCGACGGCAGCCCGCTCACGGTGGCGAAGGTCGAGGCGGAGTACGATGCCCAGACGAGCGACCTGTACATCTTCAACTACCCCCTCCGCAACGAGCCGAACTTCCTGCTCAATCTCTACCCGGCGAGCGGCGCGCCGAACGGCACGAACGGGGCGGAGAACGTCCCCGGCGGGGTCGGGACGCACAGTTCGATCGTGGCGTACAGCGCCATCTGCCAGCACCTCGGTTGCCCCGCGCCGGCGATCTCCTACTATCCCCCCGGCACCTGCCCGAAGACGTTCGCGAACGCAACGTATCCCACGCTTTCGTTCTACATCCACTGCTCCTGCCACGGGTCGACCTACGACGTCACGGACCGGGCCTCGAACCTCACCGGGCCGGCGGTGCTCCCGCTCCCCCAGGTGACGCTCGACGTCGACGCGAACGGCTACCTCTTCGCGGTGGGGGAGCAGGGCCCCCCCGTGAACGGGCACCTGAACACCCTGCAGGGCG
>DAHVAA010000192.1 GCA_027314845.1 Thermoplasmata archaeon
TCCGACGGTACGTGGACGCTCTGCTCGCCCTCGATAGCCAGCACGGAGGGCGCATCGGGCAGCGTCTCGGGCTGCGGCCGCACTCGGAAGGGATCCTCGGGATGCGCGAGTTCGCGGTCGCGATCCCGCTCAAAACGCTCGCCGATCAGCTGGACGCTCGTCCGGCGAGCCGGGTCGACCTCCACCGGGACATCCACGGCTTCACGGTCCTCGACGCCCCGCGCGCGATCCTGGCGATCGATGCGTCCCGGTTCGTCGAGGTCTACGGCTGGACCACCCAGCGGGCCCTGATCTTCTCCAACGTGAAGTACGGTCGGTCCCCGATGGTCGCGATCCGCGCCCACCCCCTCAAACCGGCCGCCGTCGTTTTCTCGGCCCCGGGCCGGGTCGACCCGCTCGCCGTCCGGTTGAGCGAGGTCGAGAACATCCCGCTCCTGACGACCCCCTTGAGCGCCCCCGCGGTGCTCGAGCGGCTCGAGGAACTCTGAGTCCAGGAAGGAGAAGGCAGCATGCAAGCAGGCATCGTGAGCTACGGAGCGTACGTCCCGCGGTACCGGATCAGCCCGGGCGAGATCGGCCAGGTCTGGGGCACGGACGGCGAGGCGATGGGTCAGGGCCTGAACGTCCAGCGGAAGAGCGTGCCGTCCCCGGACGAGGACACGATCACGATCTCCACGGAGTCGCTCCGGACCGCGCTCGTGCGCGGCGCGATCGACCCCCAGCAGATCGGGGCCCTCTACGTCGGATCGGAATCCCACCCCTACGCCGTGAAGCCGACCGCGACCGTGGTGGCACAGGCCGTGGGCGCGACGCCGAACCTCACCGCCGCGGACTTCGAGTTCGCCTGCAAGGCCGGCACGGCGGCGATCCAGACCTGCCTCGGCCTGGTCGGCGCCGAGATGATCCGCTACGGGGTTGCGATCGGCGCCGACACCTCCCAGGGAGCTCCGGGGGACGCCCTCGAGTACTCGGCGAGCGCGGGCGGTGCGGCGTTCGTCATCGGCCGGGAGCACGTCATCTGCCGGGTCCTTCGGACCCTGTCCTACACCACCGACACGCCGGATTTCTGGCGACGGGAGGGCCAGAAGTACCCGAGCCACGGGGGGCGGTTCACCGGGGAGCCCGCGTACTTCCGCCACGTCTCGGAGGCGGCCCGCGCGATCCTGGAGGCGTCGGGTACCACCCCGAAGGACTACCAGCACGTGGTGTTCCACCAGCCGAACGGGAAGTTTCCGCAGCGGGTGGGGAAGACCCTCGGCTTCACGGACGCGCAGATGCGCTACGGCCTGGTGACGCCGTACATCGGCAACACCTACTCCGGGGCCGCCCTCATCGGCCTCGCGAACGTCCTCGACCACGCCGGACCGAAGGAGCGGATCCTCATGATCGGCTACGGCTCGGGCGCCGGCTCCGACGCGTTCGACCTCGAGACGACCGACGAGATCGCGAAGTTCGACCGCTCGTTCGGCCGGCCCGTCCAGTATTACCTCGATCACGGGGTCGCGCTGTCCTACGCGGTCTACGCGAAGTTCCGGGGAAAGATCCGCATGGGAGGGGAGTGACGATGCGCGAGGTCGCCGTGCTCGGCGTGGGCCAGACGAAGTTCGGCGAGCTGTGGGACCGCTCGTTCCGCGAGATCGGCATCGAGGCCGGGCTGGAGGCGCTCGTCGACGCGAAGCTCTCGTCCGCCGACCTCGGGGCGTTGTACCTCGGGAACATGGCGTCCGGCTCCCTCATCGACCAGGAGCACATCGCCCCCCTGATCCTCGATTACGCCGGCCTGGTCGGCCGCCATCTCCCGGCGTTCCGCATCGAGGGAGGCGGAGCTTCGGGGGCCCTCGCCCTCCACCAGGGGTACCTGGCGGTGGCGAGCGGCCTCTACGACTATGTGGTCGTCGGCGGAGCCGAGAAGCTCACCGATGTTCCGGACACGGCCGCCTCCGCGATCGCGAGCTCGGCGGCGGACCATGAGTGGGAGGTCGTCTTCGGTGCGACGCTGCCCGCGCTCTGGGCCCTCATCGCCCGACGGCACATGCACCGCTTCGGCACGACCCGCGAGCAGCTCGCGAGCGTGCCCGTCCACGACCATGCGATGGCGGCCCACAATCCGAACGCGCACTATCGCAACAAGCTCACGCTCGAGCAGGTTCTCGGGGCGGGGCCGGTCGCGGAGCCCCTCGGCATGCTCGACTGCGCCCCGTTCTCGGACGGGGCGGCCGCGGTCGTCCTCGGTCCGCTCGAGGTCGCGCGCAAGCACACCGAGATCCCGATCCGGATCGCGGCGAGCCAGGTGGCGAGCGACACGATGGCGCTGCAGCACCGCAAGGAGTTCACGACCCTCGCCTCGACCGAGGTCGCGGCCCGTCGGGCGTTCGCCCAGGCACGCCAGGCGCCGGGCCACGTCCGGGT
>DAHVAA010000193.1 GCA_027314845.1 Thermoplasmata archaeon
CGATCGCGGCGTAGCCGGTGCACCGGCAAAGGTTCCCTCCGAGCTCCTCGAGGAGCTCGGGGAGCGGCACCCCCTCGCCGCGCTCCTTGAGGAGCCCGGTGAGCGCCATGACGAACCCCGGCGTGCAATAGCCGCACTGCACCGCTCCGGCCGCCCGGAATGCCCCCTGCACCCGGGCGCCGACCGGGTCGGTCCCGGCCCCTTCGATCGTCGTGACCTCGGTGCCGCTGACCTCGTGCGCGAGCGTGAGGCAGGAGAGCGCGCTGCGGCCGTCCACGAGGACCGTGCACGCGCCGCACCCGCCGGTCCGGCATCCTTCCTTCGTCCCCTTGAGGTCGAGACGCCAACGCAGCGTGTCGAGCAGCCGCTCGCCGATCGGCACGTCCTCGAGGTCGAGGGTCCGGCCGTTGACGGCGAGCCGGAGCCGGGCCGCGGTCATGCGCTGCCGCCTCCGGCCGCCCGCACGGCCCGTTCGAGAAGGGGATGCACGAGCCGGCGGCGATACTCCTCGGTCGCCCGACGGTCGGCCACGATCGGCGCCCGGCGGGCGATCTCCTCGGCGGCGCGGGCCACCGCGAGCGGGTCCGGGCGCGCTCCCCCGAGGAGCGCCGCGCCCTCCGGGACGAGGAGCGGGCGCGGCGGGAATCCGGCGACCGCGACGCGCCACTGCCCCGTCGAAGGGGAGTGCGCGACGGCCACGGCCATGTGCGAAATGTCGTGGAAGGGGCGGACCCGCTGCCAGCGGTAGGCGGAGGGGCGAGCCTCGGGGAAGCGGACGGCGCGGATCAGCTCGGCCGGCCCGAGAGCGGTACGACGCGACCCCTGCACGAACGTGTCGACGGCCACGACGCGGGACCCCGAGGGACCGAGGAGCTCCACCTCGGCATCGAGCGCGAGCAGCATCGGGAGGAGGTCGGAAGCGGGAGCGGATCGACCCAGGTTCCCGCCGAGCGTCGCGCGATGGCGCAACGCGACACTCCCGACCGCCCGCACCGCCTCGTAGAGGCCGGGGAGGCGGGCTCGCACTTCGGGGTCCATCTCGAGGGACCGAAGGGGGAGGGTGCTCCCGACCGTGAGCGTGGGCCCGACCCAGTCGAGCGTCCGCCAGGGCAGGCGTCGGAGCGAGAGGACGCGGCGCGCCGCGACCCGCCCCTCCTCGAGGTCGGAGAGCAGGTCGGTGCCCCCGGCGAGGACCGCGGTCGCTCCCGGCGCCCCCGCCCTCAGGGCAGCGACCGCCTCGTCCGACGTGGCCGGCACGAGAAGGTCGAACTCGGCCATCGACCCCGAGGACGGGTGCTCGGCCCATATCGTTTGGCGTCGCAAGGTCGCGACAGGCCCCGCTTTTTTATCCGAGGAGCGAGTTTGGCAACCGGTCGGCATGCCATTCGAACTCACGTTGCGTTACTCGACACCCCTGACGCCGATCGCGGACGTCGAGGAGGTACTGCGCGAGTTCCTGAGGATGATCGGATACCTGCCCGAAGGGGAGGAGGGGCGGGGGTCGGAGGGGCCCGTGGCGCAGAGCCTCGCCTACCGACTCGTTCACGACTGCCTGCTTCGGGACCCGGCCCGACCGTGGTACGTCGACGAGCTCACGGCCGTGCTGAAGACCTCCAAACCGACCGTCTACCGGCACATCAACAAACTCAAGGCCCTTGACCTTCTGGAGGAGGTCGGGGGGGCCGCCGACGGCAAGGGACGGAAAGGTTACCGTCTGCGGTACGGGAACTTCGCGCGCGCCTGGGACTTCACGGAAGCGAACGCCCAGAATGCCCTTCGACGATATCGGGAAACGGTGAATCACTTGCAGACCCTGGTCGAGAAGTTGGCGAGCGAGCCGATGCCGAAAGCGACCCCCGCCGCCCGGTCGGTACGGGAACGGGTGGCAGCGCGATGAGCGCGACCAACGCCCCGGGGAAGAAGCCGGCGATCGCCCTCACTCCGGGCTCGCACGTCCGGCTGCGCTCGGCCGGGCCCGAAGACCAGGCGATCGTCTCGACCGGGGTCTTCCGGGGCCTCGTCTCGATCGCGGGGGACAACGCGCTCGCGATCGAGCTCGACGGATCGGAGGGCGAACCCAAAGGCCGGGTCCGGCTCGTGCCGATCCCGGCGATCCTCACGATCGACATCCTCGAGGCCGCGAAGGCCGAGGAGGAGAAGCGCGCGGAGACGACGCAGGCACCGGGGTACTTCCGCTGATCCGCCCCGGGAAGGGGACGGGCTTGCTGGGAGTTCCGTCGCGGACGGTGCCCGCGGTTTCGAACCCAGGTCGTTGGCTTCGAAGGCCAACAGGATAGTCCAGACTACCCCACAAGCCCGACCGGGC
>DAHVAA010000194.1 GCA_027314845.1 Thermoplasmata archaeon
GTAGGCATCGCGCAGATCCGTGTACTTGCCGACCACCGCCAACTCGATGGCCGCGGTGCCGCGGCGGTAGGTCGCCATGAACTCCTTCCACGCGGCAAAGTCCGGGGGGCGGTCCGGGAGCCCGAGCAGCCGCGTGAGCCGCGTGCCGACCCCCTGGGCCTCGAGGACGAGCGGGACCTCGTAGATCACGGGTTGGTCCGGTACCGAGATGACCGCCTCGGGCGGAACGTCGCAGAAGAGGGAGATCTTCGCCTTGATGTCCGAGGAGAGCGGCGCGGGGCCCCGCGCGATGATGAGGTTCGGTCGGATCCCGATCGCCCTCAACTCGCGGACCGAATGCTGCGTCGGCTTGGTCTTCGCCTCGCCGACGGGGCCCACGACGGGCACGAGCGTGGTGTGGACGAACGCCATGTGGCCCTCACCCAGCTCGTAGGAGAGCTCGCGCAGTGCCTCGAGGAACGGCATCGACTCGATGTCCCCGACCGTACCGCCGACCTCGACGAGGATGACGTCCGCGCCCGCCGCCTGGCAGACCTCCCGGATCGTCCGCTTGATCTCACCGGTGACGTGGGGGATGATCTGGACGGTGTTCCCGAGGTAGTCGCCGCGCCGTTCCTTCTCGATGACGGCGCGGTAGATCTTCCCGGTCGTCAGATTGTGCGTGCCGCTCAGGCTCTGCCCGAGGAAACGCTCGTAGTTGCCGAGGTCGAGGTCCGCCTCCGTCCCGTCGTCCAGGACGAAGACCTCCCCGTGCTGGTACGGGTTCATCGTACCCGCGTCGACGTTGAGGTACGGGTCGATCTTCAAGATCGTGACGGCGATCCCCCGGGCTTTCAGGAGCCGACCGAGGGAGGACGTCGTGATCCCCTTTCCGAGCCCCGAGATCACCCCGCCGCTTACGACAATGACCTTCACACGTGCCCCCGCGGGCTCGTAGAAGGGACGGGCCATAAAGATGGTGGCACCCGGCCCTCCGCCGGCACGTGACGAACCCGCACCCGAGACGGACCGCGAGCTCAGAGCGGCACCCGTCGGCCCGAGGGATCCCGGTGGAACCGGCCAAAGTCGGAAACCCCCTGCAGCCGCTCGGCCGGGAAGACCGGACCGTCCGTGCACACGTGGTACGGACCGAGCGCGCAGGCGTCGCACATCCCGATCGCGCACTTCATGTGCCGCTCCATCGAGCAGAGCACGGGGATACCGAGCGCCTCGGCCGCCCCGATCACCTTCCGCATCATCACCTCGGGTCCGCAGGTCCAGACCGCCTCGAACCGCTCGCGGGCGAGCGCGGACTCCGCCACGGCGGTGACGAACCCGGGATGGCCCTCGGACCCATCATCGGTCGCGACCTCGACGCGGGCCCCCATCGTGCGGAACCGGTCCCGAAAGAGCAGCTCCGACGACCGCGTCGCGCCCAAGGCGACGACGACCTCCGCGCCCCGCGATCGCGCGGCTTCGGCCGCCGGGGCGAGGACGGCGGCGCCCGAGCCGCCGGCGACGATCAGGATCCGCCGTGGGCCGAGGTCGAACCGGTTGCCGTACGGGCCCCGGATCCCGATCAAGGTCCCCGGGGCGATCGACTGGACATGGCGGCTGGTCTCTCCCATGACCTTGACCGTGATCCCCTTCGAGGGTCCGTCCGTGTAGGAGAGCGACATCGGGAGCTCGTCATCGCCCGGGAACCACGCCATCACGAACTGACCGGGGAGGGCTTGCGGAGCGTACGGGAACCGGAGGGTGACCGTGGAGGGGGTCTCTTGGACCCGCTCGGTGACCCGCACGATCGTGCGCACGAGCCGGCCGTAGCGGACCCCCGATATAGCCCCTCGGTCGGCCGT
>DAHVAA010000195.1 GCA_027314845.1 Thermoplasmata archaeon
GGACGCGAGCTCATCGACTCGGCGCTCACCGTGGTGTCGTTCTGGCAGATCGGGGTATGGGCGAGCGTGGCGGTGGGCTGGTGGCTTGAGCGCAACCGCCAGATGCGCCACGCCGAGGATCGCGTCGCGGCGAGCTCGCTCGCGACCCGCTACCGATTCGAACAGAAGCGCCAGCAGAAGCTCCAGGAAGGGGCGTCCGGAGAGCGGGGCGTCTCGAACGTCCTGGCGCACATCCTCCTGCCGACCGCGATCGCGATCCCCGGAGGCCTGCACCCCCCGCTCCTCCCGCCCGCGACCGTGTCGATCATCTTCACCGCCGCGCTCGCGTTCGGGGCCTCCGACACCTTCGCGAGCGAGTTCGGCGTCCTCGCCGGCCGAGCCCGGAGCATCCTTTCCTTCCGCGAGGTCCCGCCGGGGACGAACGGGGGCATCTCCGCCCTCGGCGAAGCGTTCGCCTTCGCGGGCGCCGCGCTCACCGGAGTGATCGGCGCGGGCCTGCTCGAGCTGTTCGGGGACCCGCCGCTCGACAGCCCGATCTTCGTCCTGATCGTCGTGGTCGCGGGGTTCCTCGCCTGCCAGATCGATTCGGTGCTCGGGGAAACGCTCGAGAACCGCGGCTTTCTCACGAAGGGCAGCACGAACTTCCTCGGGATGCTCGCCGCGGTCGCGATCGGGGTCGGCCTCCTCGCGGCGACCGGAGGACCCCTGTGACCCGGGGCCGGTCGCCCGAGCTCCCGGGCAGCGTCGTCCTGCTCTCGGGGGGGATGGACTCCGCCACCTGTCTTGCCCTGGCCGCCCGCGACCGACCTCCCGTGCACGCCCTGACGGTGCTCTACGGGCAGCGACATGAGCGGGAGATCGCGTCCGCCCGCGCCGTCGCCCGGCGCTTCGGCGCCGAGGAGCACGTGGTCCTGCGGCTGCCGCTCGGTCCCCTCCTCCCGTCCGCCCTCACCCGGACCGAGATCCCGGTCCCCCATCGGACCGCGGAGCCGGGTCGGATCCCCGCGACGTACGTCCCCGCGCGGAACACGATCCTGCTCTCGATCGCGCTCGGCTATGCGGAGAGCCACGGCCTCGGGGCGATCTACCTCGGCGCCAATGCGATCGACTATTCGGGGTACCCCGACTGCCGTCCGGAGTACCTGCGGGCGTTCGAGCGCCTCGCCGGCCTCGCCACCCGGGCCGCGGTCGAGCGGGGGGAGCGGGTCCGCCTCCTCGCCCCGCTCCTGCGCCGCTCGAAGGCCGACATCGTCCGGCTGGGGGAACGGCTCGGCGTGCCGTGGGGACTCACCTGGAGCTGCTACGAGGGCGGACGGGAGCCGTGCGGCCGCTGCGCCTCGTGTCGGCTCCGGGCGAAAGGGTTCCGGGACGCCGGGGTCGTCGACCCCG
>DAHVAA010000196.1 GCA_027314845.1 Thermoplasmata archaeon
GTCCTCCTCGAGCGCCCCGAGGAGGTGCTGGGCGCCGGCCTCCGGGCGATGCGCGAGCTCCTCCCGGTCGCCGGACCCGAGGCGGACGGGTTGCGGCTGCGCATGGTGGGCCTACCGACGACCGCGCGCCGCTCGATCCGGGCGATCCGGGAGTCCGACCTCAACCGGTTGATCGCCATCGACGGGATCGTCCGCCGCGTGAGCGAGGTCCGCCCCCAGATCCGCGACGCGGTCTTCGAGTGCGTCGCGTGCCGGACGAAATTCCACGAGCCCCAGGACGAGGCGTCGCTCGTCTTCCGCGAGCCGCTCGAGTGTCCCGAGTCCCAGGGCGGGTGCGGCAAGACCCAGGGGCGCACTCGGTTCCGGCTCGTCGCCGAGGAGTCGACCTACGTCGACGCCCAGCGGATCGAGATCCAGGAGCACCCCGAACAGCTGCGGCACGGGGCGCATCCGCAGGGGCTCAACGTCCTCCTGACCGAGGATCTGGCCGGGAAGGTCCTCCCCGGGAACCGCATCATCCTGAACGGGATCATGAAGAGCTTCCAGCGGGCGAGCGCCTCGCGCGGGGGGGTCGTCCGGAACACGACGTTCGACCTCATGGTCATCGGGAACGCGTTCGAGTCGAAGGTCCGCGAGTACGAGGATATCGAGATCTCCCCGGAGGACCTCACCCTCATCGAGCAGTTCCGGGGCGATCCGACGGTCGTCGACAAGATCGTCCTCTCGCTCGCCCCGACGATCAAGGGGATGGAAGAGGAGAAGGAGGCGATCGCGCTCCAGCTCTTCGGCGGGGTCGAGAAGCGTCACTCGGACGGCGTGCGCGTCCGTGGGGACATCCACATCCTGATCGTCGGCGACCCCGGCACGGCGAAGAGTCAGCTGCTCCGGTACATCGCGGACGTCGCCCCGCGAGGGATCTACACGAGCGGCAAGGGGGCCACCGCCGCCGGACTCACGGCGGCGGCGGTGAAGGACGATTTCGCCGGGGGCCGCTGGGTGCTCGAGGCCGGGATGCTCGTGCTGGCGGACGGGGGCATGGCGATCATCGACGAGCTCGACAAGATGAGCGCCGAGGACCGCTCGGCGATGCACGAGGCCCTCGAGCAGCAGACCGTCTCCATCGCGAAGGCCGGGATCACGTCCACCCTGAACGCACGATGCCCGGTGCTCGCCGCGGCGAACCCGAAGTGGGGCCGGTTCACGAACGACCGGACGATCGCCGAGCAGCTCGACCTGCCCCCGACGCTCCTGTCGCGGTTCGACGTCATCTTCTCGATCAAGGACGTCCCCGATCAGGAGCGCGACCGTCGGTTGGCGAATCGCATCCTGGCCTCGCACCGCG
>DAHVAA010000197.1 GCA_027314845.1 Thermoplasmata archaeon
TCCCCGATCTTCGTCACGCATTTCCCGCGCGAACTGAAGGCGTTCTACATGCTCCCCACGTCGGACGACCCGCGGACCGTCGAGGCCGCCGACCTGCTCGCGCCCGAGGGGTACGGCGAGATCGTCGGCGCCTCCTGCCGCGACACCGACCTCGCCCGGCTCACCGAGCGGCTGCGCGAGACCGGGGCCGATCCGCGGGAGTACGACTGGTACCTCGACCTGCGCCGGCACGGCAGCGTTCCCCACGCCGGCTTCGGCCTCGGGGTCGAGCGGGTCGTGCGCTGGATCCTTCGCCGAGAGCACATCCGCGACACGACGCCGTTCCCCCGCACTCCGTCCCGGCACACGCCGTGACCCCGGGGGACCGGGTCGAATGGGCAAGGTTCAATAGCGAGTGTGGGTGTCGGCGCCGACGGACCCCGCACCGGAGTTTCGGAAGTGGCTGAGGAGCACCGATCGGAACGGGGGACCGACCGTCCCATCGCCGCCGCCTCCGCCCCGGCTCCGAAGCCGTCCGGCCCGGTCGCGGTCGAGCGGATCAACGCCCAGGACGTACCGGCGGTCTGCGGCCTCTACAAGAAGGTCTGGGAGGCCGAGCCGACCGGACTGCCCGCGCCGCTCGTCAAGTCCTGGCAGCCGACGCCCCTCGAGTTCACGAGCTGGATGGAGGGGGTCACCTACTTCGCCGCCCGCAAGGACGGCCGCGTCGTCGGCGTGATCGGATGCGCCCTCGAGGACGGGAGCGCCCACCTGGTCCACCTCGTGGTCGATCCCGAGGTCCGTCGGCAGCGGGTCGCCTCCGCGCTGATCGCGGTGGCCGTCGACTGGGCGAAGCGCGCGAACGCCCCCGAGGTCTGGACCGATGTGCTCGTGCGCTTCAGCGCGGGGACGGCGCTGTTCCGCCACCTCGGCTTCGACCCGTGCGGACTCCTCCGCAAGCACCAGTGGAACGAGGACGTCCAGCTGTTCGAGCGGATCCTCTAGCGGCGGCCCGGGCGGCTCAGTGCGACCGGGCGGTCGCGGGCCGACCGGATCGGTTCGGCGGCGAGCCGTGGCGCTGCTGCAGGGCGTGCAGGCGGCGGAGCCCCTCTTCGGGCCGGCCCCGGAAGAACTCCCGCGCGCCCCGCGCGAGCTCGACCGCCTCGAGCTCGGTCGCGACCCCGTGCGTGCGCTCGTCGAGGAGATAGTCGCCGTACTGCGCGATGTACTTCGGGTGGCCGGCCTTGAGGCGGTTCACCGCTTGGAGCCGGAGGGCGCGGATCTGCTGCTTGA
>DAHVAA010000198.1 GCA_027314845.1 Thermoplasmata archaeon
GAACCTCGATGCCCTGGCCCGCTCGGGGACGACCGACGGGCGCGAGGGGTTCCGCGGGTGGCTGACGGCCCGCTCGCTCGTGCGGCTCGGCCTGGAGCTCGGGCACCGTCGGTTCGGCACGCTCGGGCGCCGCGCCGCCGGCTTCCTCCTCGACCTCGCGATCGTCACCGTCCCGGCAATCCTGGTCTGGGCGGCGATCGCACTCGCGACCCCGGGGAACCTGCTCGACCTGCTCAACAGCCTCGCGTTCAACGCCGCGATCTACGGGTTCATCGCGCTCGCCTTCTTCTATCGGGTGATCACCGAGGCCGTCACCGGGAGCTCCCCGGGCAAGCGCGCGCTCGGCCTGGTGGTGCGGGGCCGGCGCCTCGAACGGGTCGGCGTGCTCGCCGCGCTCGTCCGGAACATCTCCGTCCTTCCGATCCTCACGGTGCTCGGCATCGGCGGCTCCCTCGCCGTGGCGTTCGGCCTGCGGTGGGGGACGTTCTCGAGCGTGACGGTCGGCGGGATCGCCCTTCCGGGAGGCCTCCTCGCGCTGGTGGGGGCGCTCGCCTTCGTTCTCGGGGGGATCGCGCTCATCGGCGTCTTCGGAGTCCTGGCGATCGCCTTCAGCGCCGAGCGGCAACGGCTCGGCGACCTCGTCGCGGGGACGTGGGTCGTGCGCGACGCTACGACGGAGGCGCCCCCGTGGGGTGCGGTCCACCCGCCTTCGCCGGGAGCGGGCCGGTCCGCGTGAGCGGGATCGCGATCGACGAGACGTTCGCGTCGCGGCCCTCGCGGTTCACCAGACGCTCGGTCGCGATCGCGATCCGACCGATCTCGACCTGACCCTCGAGGAAGCGCCGGCGCACGACCTCGACCACGTCGACCGCCTTTCCGATCGCGTTCCCGCGCGCCTTGACCACTACCGGACCGGTCCCGCTGTTCAGCTGGGTCACGACCTGGAAGACGTAGGTCATGGTCGGTTTCAGGCCGATGAAGACCGTGGAGCCGTCGTACGGAGCGGGGTCGGCCATCGCCCCACCCACGTCCCACCTCTACACAAGCCTTTTTGGTCGCCGGGGGACCTAGCCTTCGCCCGAGGCGCAAGACGTTCGCAAAGGTTATCGCTCGGCCCCCGTACGCGCGGGCGGCGTGCAGGGGTGGCCCAGCTTGGTCAAAGGCGCCAGGTTGAGGTCCTGGTCTCGTAG
>DAHVAA010000199.1:0-245 GCA_027314845.1 Thermoplasmata archaeon
CCGCACGGCTTCCCCAACACCCTGCAGTACGAGTACGTCAACCTGGGCGCCTGGCAGGACGTCGCGAGCATCCTGCAGAACGACCTCGCGGCGATCGGGATCAAGATCTCGCCGGTCGGGATCACGCTCGACCAGCTCTACGCCGACCAGACCTTCGACTACCAGAGCAACACCTGCCCCTACCAGGTCGGGCCGGGCGGTCCGTTCCCCATCGGCCAGGAGTTCTACACCTCGGACTACATCTC
>DAHVAA010000199.1:255-1079 GCA_027314845.1 Thermoplasmata archaeon
GGACGACTGGACGCAGAACGACGCGATCAGCTACGGGTCGGCGAACATCTGCATGGGCGGGTACAGCAACTCCACCGTCGACAACTTGGTGATCGCGGGGGCCGGGCAGAACACCACGGCGAACCTGACGAGCATCTACTCGCAGATGACCTCGATCATGTACCACAACTACACCGACGCGTGGCTGGTGGTGCCCACCTCGTTCCAGGTCTACAACAACCAGGTCCAGGGGATCGTGTCGAACCCGATGGGGAGCGCGCTCCCCTACGTCATGCAGTACAACACGGAGTGGACCAGCTAGCGCGGAGGATCCTCCTCCGGGGCCCCCGCGGGGGAGCGCCGGGCTAGCTCGCCGCCGGCGCGGCGGGGGGCGGGGCCGGGTTCCGCATCTCGTCGGGCGAGGCGTCCCCGACCTCCTCGGCCCGGTGGCAGGCGACCTGCCGGCCGGGGTAGCCCGGGACCTCCCGGAGCTCCGGCAGCTCCGTCGTGCACCGCTCGACCGCGAAGGGGCATCGCGGGGCGAACCGGCAGCCGGGCGGCGGATGGATCAGGGTCGGGACCTCCCCGGTGATGCGGTAGCGGGTGCGGCGCCGCCGCGGGTCCGGCGAGGGGGCGGCCGCGAGGAGCGCCTTCGTGTACGGATGGACCGGACGGTCCAGGATGTCGTGCACGGGACCCGTCTCGGCGACCATCCCGAGGTACAGGACCATCACCCGGTCGGAGAGGTAGCGCACCGCCGCGACGTTGTGGCTGATGAGCAGGTAGGAGTGGCCCTGCTCGCGCTGGAGCCGGACGAGCCGGTTGAGCACCTGCGCCTGGACCGC
>DAHVAA010000019.1 GCA_027314845.1 Thermoplasmata archaeon
TCCCACGCGTGGGGAGGAACGGAGGAAGCCCTGCGTAGGCTTCGTCAGACCCTCTCCCCGGGAGGTCGGTGCCTCTTCGGGGAAGGGTTCTGGAGCCGGCCTCCATCACGAGAAGCACGCGAGCTTTTCGGCGCGTTGAGCCCGTCGCTCTCCGACCTCGTAAAGGTCGCGACCACCTGGGGCTGGCGCGCGGTGTACTCGGACGTCGCCTCGCTCGAAGAGTGGGACGCATTCGAGACCGAGTACCGAAATGGGCTCGAGGAGTTCGCGCGGGCTCATCCGGAGGACCCACTCGCCGTCGCCGCCGGAACCCGCGCCGAGGCACGACGAACGGAGTACGAGGTAGTGTACCGTGGCAGCCTTGGCTTCGCCTACCTGGTCCTGGAGCGCGTACCTTAGAGATCGCTCCAGAGCCGCTGGAGCGTGACGCGACACCCTGCGGGGTAGCGACGTCCCCGCCGAAACAGCGCGAACCCCGAGGCCCGAGCAAGACTCTCCATTCGGGCTACGCCCCAGGGGAGCGGGGCGACCCCCTCCCCCCGCCGTTCGAGCAGATAGAGCGAGTCCATCCGGTGATGGACGACCACTTCCTCCGCCAGCCGCCGGGTCTCGTACTCGCGCAGCTCGCGTCCTACGAGCCGAGAGAGGACGTGCAGCCCGTGTTCGTGGTGGACGGCCACCGCCGACACGAGCTGCCCTGGGAGGACGACGACCGGCGTCTTCCCCACAAGCCCCACGGCGCCCCGCTTCAACACGTTCGTCTGTACCCCATCGAACAGAACCTCGCCGACCTCCCGGAGCGCGGCTTTCGTGACATCTCGCTCTCCGACCGAGGAGCCCCCGATCGTCACGACCAGGTCGGAGCTCGAGCTCGCGGCGAGCAGGGCGCGGACGACCCGCGACCGGTCGTCCGGAATCGGTGGCCGGAGCGTAACGCCGTCTCCGATGATTCCGGCGATGAGGGGGCCGAGGTGGTCGGGGGTCCCACGGCGGACCGCGCTCCCGGCCGGAACGAGCTCGTCGCCGATCGGCAGGATGGTGACCCGGAGCTCTATGACCGGGACCCGACGGATCCGTTGAGCCAGGAGGAGCGCGAGGTCCACGGGGCGGATCCGCTGTCCGGCCTCGAGGATCACTTCCCCGGCTCGGATCGATTCACCGGGTTCGAGAATGTCCTGCCCTTCGTCCGGGGCGTGGGTGAGGACGAGCTGTCGCCCCTCTGGCCGGGCGGCCTCGGAGCGAACCACCGCGTTCGTGCCGGGAGGTAGGGGTGCACCGGTCGTGACCCGAATCGCTTCGCCCGGGTGCAACGGACGGCGGGAGACCGTGCTGGAGGGAAAGGCGCGTCCCCGGAGGGCGTACGGTCCGGTCCGGGCCCGGGAAAGGATACGCAGCGCGAAGCCGTCCATTGCGGAGCGCGGTTCCCGGGGAAAGGGGAAGGGGGCGACTACGCGCCGGCCGGCGCGACGGCCGAGCGACAGCAGGACCGGCGACGGGCGGACCCGTGGCGATCGAAGCATGGCCGCATCGATCCGACGGCGGGCGGCCTCGAGGGGGATCAGCGTACGGCCTCGCCCCCCACGGGGTTCCTTGCGGCTTCTTGCCCCACGGGAGATCGAACGCCGGGTCGTGACAAAACAGTTCGGGAGAGGCCGGTTGGGTCGAGGTCGCGGTGCTCCTCCCGTGGCTCTCACCGCGGTCCGTCCCGTCACCGCGGCGCCACGATCACCGGGCGTCGGCCCGGGCGAGACGGGTCATCGTCTCCACCGCGAAGTCGAACTGCGCCTCCAGGTTCTCCCCCACCGCATGGAACCCCGGCCGCCACGCTTCTTCATCGAGCAGGTCGCTTACCACAAAGAGCGCCGCGGCTTCGACCCGAAGCGACCGGGCGACCGTGAATAGCGCGCTCGCCTCCATCTCCACCGTCAGGACCCCTTCGCGTCGGAACGTCCGCAGCTCCTCGACGGTCTCTCGATACGGCGCGTCGACCGTCCAGGAGGCCCCGGCCCGATACGGCTTACCGGAGCGACGCAGCGCCCGATCGACCTCGCGCTGGAGCCGTGGCGTCGGGTAGGCGTACTTGGTCGGTCGGGCGTAATGGTGCGAGGTGCCCTCGTCCCGGATCGCCCGCGTGCACAGGACCCAGCTTCCGATCGGCAGATCCGGCTGGAGAGAGCCGGCATATCCGACCGTGAGGAATCGGCGCGCCCCGATCGCCGCAAGCTCTTCGACCGTCAGTGCGAGCGACGGAGCGCCGATGCCCCGGACCTCGGAGAGACCGATGCGCGCCGGCCCCCGGCCCCGGCAGTACAGGCGGGAACCTTTCTCGTCCGGCCGCGCGCCCCAGCGCTTTACCGCATGTCGGGTCAGGCGCGGCGAGAACCAAAGCACGACCGAGGCCGGCGAAGGGCGAGGTGGCTTCCCGATCGAGCGTAGGTATCGGACGAACCCCGTCGGGGTGACCAACGCCGGCCGACCATGCTTCCGGGAGTGGCGCGGGAACGGCATGCGGACCCGCCCGGACCGGCGCCGGTCCTCTTGAACGCGGCGGTCATCCCCGCGCCCCGGAGCGGAGGAACCCGCGGAAGAGAAGAACCTCCGCGCATCTCCTTAGGAGCGCCCGATGGTCGAACCGGTCTGTCCGAACTGCGGCACCGTGCTCCTGCCGGGAAATCGGGTCTGTCCGTTCTGCCGGATGCCGATCCAGACCCCGCGACGTCCACCGATCGCCCCGTCACCCCCGGAAGCGCCCTTACCGCCGCGACTCTGCCCGAACTGTCGGGTCGAGCTCGCCATGCCGCGCCGCGTGCCGATCCCTCAGCCGGCCGGTTCTCCCATGATCTGGGACGCGTACGCCTGTCCGCGCTGCGGCCGCCTCGAGCTCTACGAGGCCCGGGACCCGGAGCCTTGAGGGGAGCGAGGCGTTCGCGCTTCGCGAGTCGCTGCGGGGTTCGAGACGATTCGAGGTCAATCGAGGTCGCGGAAGATCTTGTGGAGGAGTTTTTCGAGCCGTTCCGCCGGCACGACGCCGACCTCCGTCCGCACCAGCTCTCCGTCGCGGAAGAACAGGAGCGAGGGGATCGAACGGACGCCGAAGCGGGCCACGAGGGTCGGTTCGTGGTCGGCATGGACCTTGGCGAACCCGACGCGGTCACCCCACTCCTCGGCGGCATGAGCGAAGATCGGGGCAAACGCCCGGCACGGGCCGCACCACGGTGCCCAGACGTCCACCACGACCCGTGGATGGTCATGGAGGTACCGGCCGAGATTGAGGTTCGTCAGACGTTCGGGGGAGGGCTTCGGCCTTCGGTCACGGCCGCGCGGCTCCTCGATCGGGGAGGGCGCCATCGCCTCCGGCGTCGAACCGCCGCCCCGGAGCCGGTCCCACCAGCTGGTCATGGTCGAGCCCTCGTGAACCATCGGGGAGGGAACCGCCCGAGTACATGGGCGTGCCGTCAAGCCCAGGCTACTTGCGGCCGCTTCGCGGCGCGGTGGGATCGGCGATGGACCGGTCGGCGTGCCACGCGGCCGGCCGGGTCCAGATGCAACGGACGCTCGAACCAAGCGACGTCCCAGTACCGGTCGAACTTCCGGCCCACTTCCGTGAAGACGCCGATCTGCCGGAAACCGAACTGTCGGTGCAGCGCGAGGGATGCGGGGTTCGGCAGGGTCACGCCCGCTACGATCCGCCGAAGGTCCTCCTCGGCGATCGAACGGAAGAGCTCCGAGTAGAGGCGGCGGCCCACTCCCTGGCCACGGTGGTCGGGGTCGATGTAGACCGAGCTCTCCACGGTCGTGGCGTACGCCGGTCGCGGCCGGAAGGGGCTCGTGGACGCCCAGCCGATCGAACGCCCTCCCTCGTCGACCGCCACCAACAGCCGATGCGGGCCCGAGGCTCGATGCTCGTCGAACCATCGGACTCGGTCCTCGGTGCGGACGGCGGCGGTATCGAAGGTCGCCGTGCTCCGTTCCACGTAGTGGTTGTAGATGGCCACGATTCCTTCGAGGTCGGCACGCTCGGCCGAACGGATCAGGAACGGCATCGGAACGATACCGCCTCCACTCGCAGCGACCGTCAAAAGGACGGGCCTTACCGGACTGGATGAACGCCCTCCCGGTCGACCCGATCCTGGAAGATTGACCCGAGACGCTCGAACCGGGCGATTCTTCGCCCGGCCCTCCGGGGTGGCCGTGTCCGCCTTCCTGACGTGGATGAGGCGAGCCGCGATAGCCTACGGCCGCGTCGTACCGCTTACGTGCTCGACCGGTGTCGCTCCATGAATTCGAGCAAGCGCTTCCACGCGTCCGCGCACGCGTCCCGGTGTTCCGCGAACGAGCGGTCGAAGAAGCTGTGCGGGGCTCCGGGATAGGTATGCGCGTCCACCTCGATCCCCCGGTCACGGACCTGCCGCGCGAACTCCTCGAACTCGGCGGCCGGGGTCCCCTTGTCGTCGCCCGCGAGCAGCATCAGCACCGGCGCCCGCATCTTCGGGATCCAGGGGCCAACCCGCTCCATCGGCCGACCGCCGTAGAAGCCGATGCACCCCGCGAGCCCGAGCCCTTCGGCCGATTGCCGCCAGGAGTTGGCCCCTCCGAAGCAGAATCCCACCGTGTAGGCCGGTAGCTCCTTCCCGCCCGCCTTTCCGGTCAGTGCGGCGAGCGCGGCCCGTACGTCCCGAGCGATCCCCTCGGCGGTTGTCTTCTCGACATGCGACTTCCAGTCGAAGGAATCGTCGCGCGGGGCGGTCCCCGCGGTCCGGCCAAAGTAGTCGATCGCCACCGCCTCGCAACCGGTCTCGGCAAACCGCACGGTGAGGTCTTCGTAGTACGGATGCAGACCGCGAACGTCGGGGAGGATCACAACGCGCGCCCAGGGTGGGTCCGCGCTGGTCGCCCGATACGCGCGGAAGCGGTTTTGGTCCGCCGCCGTCAGCTCGACCTCTCCGTGCTCGCCGACCGGTCCTCGCCGAGGGGGCTCGGGGGCCCGGGAGTCGTCCGAGTGGCACATGGGCCACCGAAGCACGAACCGCTCCTTAGGATGGCGCAAGCCCCTCGACGCCACGAAGGAACCCCGGTCCGCAGGGCGGCCGGTGGACGAGCACCGAGCCGCCCCGGCCCTCGTACCTCCCGATGTACGCCGTGGTCGTCGTGTCGGCTCTCGCGGAGCGGTCCTTTGGACGGAGCAGGAGGCCGAGCACTACCCCGGAACGACCGCTGCCGACGGCGGCCGGGATCCGAGAAGGACCACGCTCCCGGCCACCCTGACTAAATATGAGGAGAGGGTCGCCCGGCCCGAGGTGCCAGGTGGCCCGGGCGAAGAAGCGCACCCCTTCCCGAACGTCACGCGCGCCCACGGTCCGGCCGCGCACCCCCCCCAAGGAGCCCGCTCGGCCGGTCGAACTCCGGGAGGACCCCCACTCCCACATCGTTTGCCGGGCGTGCGGCCGGATCCAGCGCGTCGAGCTCTCGGAGCTGGACCGCCACTTCCTGACGGAGCTCGCCGGCCACCGTCCCGAGGGCTGGACGGTCGACGGCGTCGCTTTCTCCCTGACCGGCGCCTGCCAGCGCTGCCGGGAAGGTCCCTCCGCCTAAGGGCGGAAACACGAGATCGCCCATGGCCGGGTTCTTCACCGCGCCCCGCATCGCATGGGGTCCCGGGGCGGCCGAACAGCTGAGCGGTCTCGCGGCCCATCGGGCGGGCGTCGTCGTGGATGCTTCCGTAGATGCCCACGATGGCGCCCGCAGAGTGGTCGAAGAGCTCGCCAAGACCCCGGCCACCGTTGAGCGGTTCGCTCTCCCGGAAGTTCCGGATCGCATCGACCGGGTCGCGGAGCTCGCCGACCGGATCCGCGGGTTCGCTCCCGATTGGCTGGTCGTGGTGGGCGGCGGGCGCGCGATCGACTCCGGAAAGGCGGTCCGCCTCCTGGTCGAACGGCCTCAGCTCGACCTGCTGGCGCTCCCCCCCATCCTCGAGCTCGACGGCCCGCCCCGCGTCGGTCTGGTCGCGATCCCGACCACGAGCGGGAGCGGGGCCGAGGCGTCCGCCTCGGTCGATCTCTCTACGGCCGACGGAGATCCGTTCGAGCTCAGCCACCGCTCGCTCGCCCCGGACTGGGCGCTGCTCGACCCGGCCTTCGCGGACTCGCTGACGCCCGAGCTCCGGCTCGAGGGGGGTTTCGAGACAGCCGCGCAGTCGCTCGAGGCCTACCTCTCCGCCTGGGCGAACCCGCTCTCGGACCCGCTGGCCATCGACGCGCTCGCGACCGTGCTGGAGCGACTACCGCACGCGCTCCGCTGGAGCGATGACCCCGACGCGAAAGCCGCGCTCCACTACGCCGCCACCGCGGCCGGCCTGGCCTCGGGGAACGCGCAGCGCGGACTGGCCCACGCCCTCGCCCGGGCGCTCACCGGCCCGACCCGGCTCTCGTACGGCCGACTCCTCGGGATCCTGATCCCCCACGTGCTCGAATTCGACCGTCCGTCCGCGCGCGACCGGCTCGAGATGCTCGCCACCGCGGTACTGCGCGGGGAGAGCCCGACCCGCCTTCCGGTGGCGACGCGCTGGACCCGCCTTCTCGAGACGTTCCGCTGGCCCCCGACCTTGTCGGCCGCGGGCGTTGACGTCGGTCGCCTTGCCTCCGCCCGCCCGAGCGTGATCGCCCAGACGCTCCGTTCTCCGGCCGTGCTCGCGAACCCCCGCATCCCCTCTGCGGCCGACCTGGGCCAGCTCCTCGACCAGGTCGAAGGTCAACGGCGCGCGTGAGCCGCCTTCCTCTCGCTCGCGCGGACTCGGCCCCGGGCACGTCACCGCCTAAATAGTTCGAAGCGTCCGCGAGAACGTGCCCGACACGGGTCCCTCCGGGACGCCGGATCGGCCGGGGCTCCCCACCGACACCCGTCGGATCCTTCACGCCCTTGACACCGCCCGCGTGCAACGATTCCACTTCCGCACGATCGTCGTCGCGGGGATGGGATTCTTCACCGACGCCTACGACCTCTTCGTCATCTCCCTCGTCATCCCGATCCTGATCGCGCTCTCCCCGGGCGGATCGGTCAGCACCTCCGAGCTCGCGCTCCTCGGCTCGACCGCCCTGATGGGCGCGGCGGTCGGCCAACTGCTCTTCGGTTGGCTCGGCGACCGTCTCGGCCGGCGCCGGGTCTACGGGGTCACGCTCTCGCTGATGGCGGTCGCGGCGGTCGGCAGCGCGCTCAGCGTTCCGATCGCCGGCCTCTCTACGATATCGGTCCTGATCATCTGGCGGTTCTTCCTCGGGGTCGGCGTCGGGGGCGACTACCCGCTCAGCGCGACGATCATGAGCGAGTACTCGAACGTGCAAAGCCGCGGACGACTGGTCGCGACGGTCTTCGCGATGCAGGGGTTCGGGCTCCTCGCCGGCGCAGGGACGAGCCTCGCGGTCGTCTTCGCCATCCCGAACCTCGACGTGGCCTGGCGGCTCATCCTCGGGATCGGGGCGCTTCCCGCGCTCCTCACGATCTACTACCGCATCCGGATGCCCGAGACCCCCCGATTCGACCTCGCTCGGGGGCGGCTCGCGGCCGCCGCGTCGACGGTCGGCTCGATCACGGGCACGCGCGTCGGCTCCACGTCGTCGTCGGGCCGCTCCCCGGGCGTTCCGATCCGCCAACTGTTCCGGTCGTATGGGCTCTTGCTCTTCGGGACGGCCGCGACGTGGTTCCTGCTCGACATCGCGTTCTATTCGACCAACATCTTCAATCCCCTGATTCTCAAACACATCGGCTTCGCGAGCGCCGCGAGCTATCCGGCGCTCGAGCAGGTCCGTCGGCTCGCGATCGGCAACGTGCTGATCGCGCTCGTCGCGAGCGTGCCGGGTTACTGGGCCGCGGTGGCGCTGATCGACCGGGTCGGACGTCGACCGCTCCAGTACATCGGCTTCGGCGTGATGGCGTTCGCCTTCCTGTTCCTCTCCCTCGACTGGAACGGCCTCGACAGCGTGCTCCCCGGCTTCTTGGCCGTCTACGGGCTCACGTTCTTCTTCGCGAACTTCGGTCCGAACACGACCACGTTCGTCTATCCGAGCGAGGTCTTCCCGACGGCGTTCCGGACCACCGGCCATGGGATCGCGGCGGCCGCCGGGAAAATCGGCGCGGTCATCGCGGTCTTCACGTTCGCGGGCCTGTACCTGTCGTACGGGATCCCCTGGTTCTTCGGCCTCCTCGCCGCGGTGTCGTTCCTCGGGTTCGTCCTGACGCTCGCGCTGCTCCCCGAGACCTCCCAGCGCTCGCTCGAGGACGTCTCGGGGGAGGACGAGCTTGCGGTCCTGGTTCGGCGCTTCTCGACCTACCTCCGCTCGCTCTCGCTCACCGGCCAGCAGGCCGCGATCGCGCTCCGCGAGCTCCTCGCCGACCCCACGACCGACCGCGACCTCAAGATCGACCGCATCCGCGCGATCGAGCACGAGGCCGATGAGGAGGTGCACCGGATCTTCATCGAGCTGAACAACCGTCGACTCACCTCCGAGGTGCGCGCGGAGGTCGGCCACCTCGCGAGCGCGCTCGACGATATCATCGACGGGATCGAATCGGTCTCGGCGCGCGTGCGGACCTACCATCTCGACCGGACCCGGCCCGAGCTCAAGCGCTTCGCCGACATCGTCGTCGCGTGCGTCGAGCGCGTCTCGGACGGGATCCTCGGGCTCGACGAGCTCTACCGCGGCGCGCCCGCGAACCTCGACCACGCGATCGTCGAGGTGAACCGGCTCGAGAACGAGGCCGACGACCTCCTTCGGGACCTCCTCGAGAAGTTGTTCACCGAACGCGACCCGGTCGAGATCCTGAAGTGGAAGGACTTCTACGAGCGTCTCGAGGTCATCACCGACCGCTGCGAGGACGTCACCGATGTCTTCCAGGACCTCGAGGTCCGCTACGCGCCCGGCCCGTGAGTCGCGACGGGGCCGAGGGCTCAGCGCAGCGACTCCCTCCGCCCGTGCGAGAAGTCCCGCGCCGGGCTCAGGGCGGCGAGGGCGTCTTCGTTCAGGATCGGGCGCTTCCCCGTCGCGAGGGCGGCGAGGGTCCGGCCGACCCCGGGTCCGAGCATGAACCCCTGGCCACAGAGGCCGACCCCGAGCCATAGCCCTTCGATGCCCGGCGCGCGGCCGACGATGGGGCTCCCGTCAGGCGTCATCGGATAGAGGCCCCGCCACACCCGCCGGATCGTGAGGTTCTTCAGTCGCGGGATAAGCTCGACCAGTCGGGCGGCCGCGATCGGCATGAACTCGAACGTCGAGGTTCGGCTCTCGCCGGGGATCGCCGGACGTGGGGTGTAGCAGAAGATGATCTGGCCGTCCGCGTCCTGCCCGAAGTAGAAGTTCGCGGTCTTCCCCTCGGGACCGGCGCGCAGGTCGACCACGAGCGGGGCGAGGAACGGTTTCACCGGTGCGGAGATGCCGCCCTCGTGGCTCTCGGGCGCGATCGGAAGCTCGAGCCCCGCCCGCCGGGCCAGCGTCGCGCCGTGGGCGCCGGCCGCGTCGATCACCACGGGGGCACGATACTCTCCGCGGTCGGTGACCACGCCCCGGACCGTGTGGTCGTCCGAGAGGAAGGAGAGGACCGACTCCCGGTACCGGTACTCGGCATGGAGGCGGCGTGCCTCTTCGGTGAACGACTCGGCGGCCTTGAGGGGGTTCACCTGGCCGTCGCCCGGCGAGTAGGTTCCGCCGCGCAGGCCCTCCGGCGCGATGCCGGGAACGAGGCGGCGGACCTCCTCCGGCCCACGCCAATCGATCCCGAGCCGGTAAGCGTGCTGCACCTCGAGGAGCTGGCGGAGCGTCGACTCGGTCGCCTCGTCGTAGGCGGGGAAACAGTAACCGCCCGGCTTCCAGCCGATGTCGGTCCCGGTCTCCGCCTTCCAGCCGGAGAAGATCGCGAGGCTCTCCTGGCCGAGCCGGATCTTCGCGGGGTCGGAGTGCGTCGCCCGCACGCCACCGATCGCGGCCTTGTTCTGGCCCTGGCCGGACGAGCTGAGCTCATCCAGCACCAGAACGCGCCAGCCCTCCCGCGCGAGGTAGTAGGCCGTGGGGTTCCCGACCGACCCCGCGCCGACCACGATCGCGTCAAACTCGGCCGGCATCGCTCGCCTCCGAGAGGAATGCGGTGAGGGGAACCTCCTGCGTGAACGGACGCCGGACCCCGGGCGCCACCGCCTGGGGCCCGATCCCGAGCTCGCGGAAGACCCGGAGGATGAGCTCCCCGCAGGTCCGGCCCCCGCACGGTCCCATGCCGGTCCGGAGAGCGGCCTTGACAGCGTTCATGTCTCGGGACCCCGTCGCACGGACGTAGTCGATGACGGTCGCCCGCGTCACGCGCTCGCACCGGCAGAGGACGACCTCGTCGTCGCCCACCGCCGGCGTCCCCGGCGCCGGGGTCGGCGGAATCGGAACGCGGATGCGGACCCCGGCCACGAGGTCCGCTTCGTCCGCCGGCACGTCGAGCACGAGGAGCCGGCGGTGGCGGAGCGCACGCCCGGAGAGGATCCGGAGGACGCGGCCCTCGCCGACGGCCTCCCCCTCCCGACCGGTGGTCGGAACGACGTCCCCGACGCGAACGACCCTCTCCGGCATCTCCCAGGGGAGGGTCACTCGCGCGCGCCGTCCGCTCGCGTCGCTCCGACGGTCCACGAGCGTGATCGCGAGCCCGGGGCAGACCGCGACACACTTGAGGCAGCCAGAGCAGTCCCCGACGAGCTTCGGCCGGCCGAGCAGGTTCCCTTCAGGGATCTCGATGCTGTCGAGGGGGCAGACCTCGGTGCAGGGATTGCAGGGGATCTCCTGCTCGCAGCGGATCTTCGGGTAGACGCGGACCCCCGCGGGCACGGGGTAGCTTCCGAGGACCGGGCCCGGGTGCGCCGCGAGCTCGGCGGCCCGCGCACGCCAGGCGTCCGGGACCTCGGCGGGAAAGCCGAAGTCGGAGAGGATCGTGCGCGCGACGATCTTCCCGGAGAAGATCGCCGCCGATGCTTCCGCGATCTCGCGCGCGTCCCCGGCGGCGTACGCCCGGAGCCCGACGCGGGTCGCTTCCTCGTACAGCTCGTTGACCGGGGAGAGTCCCACCGCGACCAGCACGGTGTCGACGTCAAACGCGACCTCCGAGCCGGGTATCGGTCGGAACCGTTCGTCGATTCGGGCGGCGACCACACGCTCCACATGCTCGGTACCTTCGGCCCGAAGCACCGAGTGACGGGTGTAGACCGGCACCCCGAGACGAAGGAGCTTGTCCCGGTGCACCTTGTAGCCTCCGACCTCGGGCAGCACCTCCACGACGGCGACCACGTCGACCCCCGCCTGCAGCGCCTGATACGCCACGATCAGACCGACGTTGCCGGCCCCGACGATGAACAACCGCTGGGACGGGAGCACGAGGTCGCGGTTCACGAGCGTCTGGAAGGCCCCGGCCCCGTACACTCCGGGAAGGTCGGCGCCCGGAAACGCGAGCGCGCGCTCTCGGGCTCCGGCGGCCACCAGGATGGCGCGAGGACGGACCGCGGTGAACCGCCCCTCGTGCACCACCCCAACGATCCCACCCTCGAAGACCCCAACGACCGGCGTCGAGGTCCAGAGGTCCACCGTACGGAGCGTCCGGACGTCGTGGACGAGCCGCTCGGCGATCGCCTGCCCCCGGTCACCGGCGTGGCAGTCGACGACCGACCCGAAGAAATTGTGCGTTTGGAGCGTGAGCTTGCCGCCGAGCGTCGGCTTGTCGTCGCAGACCGTAACCCGGAGGCCGCGCTCCCCGAGCTCGCGCGCCGCCTCGAGCCCGGCCGGTCCGCCCCCGACGATGAGGACGTCCGTCCACCTCTCGGAGACCGCCGGCTTCCACGACACCGGTCGGTCGTCCGCCTCGAGCTCGGGGTCGCCGACGGTCGACCGGACGACGAGCCCCGGTCGGACGGGAGTGACGCAGGCTTTCACCGCGCGACCGTCCGCAACCACGAGGCACTGCGCGCACTGACCGTTCGCGCAGAAGATCCCCTGCGGGGCGCCGTCGCGTTCGTGGTGACCGAAGACGTGGATCCCGTTCGCGATCAGGGCCGAGGAGACCGGTTCACCCGAACGGCCGAGGATCGTCCTCCCGTCGAACGTGAACGCGTCCCGAGGCGGCTCGCTAGGCACTTCGAGCACCGGATGCGCGAGCACCCTGCCGGACCGCATCGGCCAAGCCTCGCGGAAAAACACCGGGAGCGGCCGTCTTTAAAGCGGCATCAATGGAACTTCACGAAATCGTTAGCATCATTCGGTCGTTGGCGGCCGCCATGAGCTTCAACGTCGAGCGGCCGGTCAACGACGTCAACACGATCCGATCGTACGCGCCGAACACGCCGGAGCGGGCCCGGCTCGAGGCGGAGATCGCCGAGCTACGAGGTGCCCCGGTCGAGATCCCGCTCGTGATCGGGGGCCAGGAGGTCCGGACCGGCTCGGTCGTCGAGGTCCGGGCCCCGGACGATCACGGGCTGGTCCTGGCCCGGGCGCACCTCGCCGGCCCGGAGGAGCTCCGACAAGCCGCCGAGAACGCCGTCGCGGCCCGCGAGGCGTGGTCGCGGATGGCCTGGCCCCACCGCGTCGCGGTCTTCCAGCGGGCGGCGACCCTGCTCGCCGGGCCCCGCCGGACGCGGAACATCGCCGCGATCATGCTCAATCAGTCGAAGAACCCGTACGAGGCCGAGATCGACCTCGCCGAGCTCGTGGACTTCTGGAACTTCAACGTCTACTTCGCACGCCAGATCTACGAGATGCAGCCGAACCAGTTCCCCGGAGAGACGAACCGGTTCGACTGGAGGCCGCTCGAAGGGTTCGTCCTCGCCATCCCTCCGTTCAACTTCTACTCGATCGCGGGGAACCTGCCGACCGCTCCGGCGATGATGGGGAACGTCGCGCTGTGGAAGCCGGCCCGCGCCGCGATCGCGTCGAACTTCGAGATCCTCCGGGTGCTCCTCGAAGCCGGTCTGCCGGCGGGGGTGATCAACTTCGTCCCGTTCTCGAGCCGGGACGCGAACGTGCTCCTCGACCACCCCGACCTCGCCGGGATCCATTTCACCGGGAGCTACGACACGCTGGTCGAGATCTGGAAGCGCGTGGGAGGGCAGGTCGAGAAGTACCGCAACTTCCCCCGCATCGTCGGCGAGACCGGCGGCAAGGACTTCATCTTCATGCACCCCTCCGCGGACGCTCGGGGCACCGCACTGAACCTGCTCAGGGGTGCGTTCGAGTACCAGGGACAGAAGTGCTCCGCCTGCTCCCGCGCCTACGTCCCCGAGAGCCGATGGCCCGAGGTCGAAGCGATCCTGCGCGCCGAGCTGCCGAAGCTCGGGGTCGGTCCGGTCTCGGACCTGAAGAATCTCCTCGGCGCGGTGATCGACGAAGCCGCGTTCACCCGTATCCAGGGCTACCTCGACCACGCCCGGAGCCATCCGAAGGAGTACTCGTTCGTCGTCGACGGCGGGGTCGACCGCTCGCGCGGCTGGTTCGTCCGTCCCACGATCGTGCGCGCGAGCGAGCCGAAGGGCCGACTGATGTCGGAGGAGATCTTCGGGCCGGTCCTGACGGTCTACGTCTACCCGGACGCCCAGTTCGAGGAGACGCTGCGGCTCTGCGACACCACGTCGCCCTACGCGCTTACGGGCGCCGTCTTCGCCGAGGACCGCGCGGCGGTCGTGAAGGCCGAGGAGATGCTGCGCTACAGCGCCGGCAACTTCTACGTGAACGACAAGCCGACCGGTGCCGTCGTTGCCCGCCAACCGTTCGGGGGCGCCCGGCGCTCGGGCACGAACGACAAGGCCGGCTCGATCCTCAACCTGCTGCGGTGGGTCTCCCCGAGGAACATCAAGGAGACCGCGGTCCTGCCGAACGACTGGCGTCGTCCGTTCCAGGGGTAGCGCGGGGGAGCCGCGTCAGCCCCTCGGAGCGACGACCCGGGGAGCGGTCGGGGCGAGCGGCCCGTCCGGCAGCGGGGACTCGACCGCTCGGTTGATCGCGATCTCGGCGAGGTCGCTCGCG
>DAHVAA010000001.1:0-16993 GCA_027314845.1 Thermoplasmata archaeon
GCTCTCGGTCGGCTGCGTCGCAAACTACTCGTGCTTCCAATCGACGCACGTTCCGTGGAGGCTGCCCTCCGACTCACTCCGACCGCCAGCCGATCGGCCCTGATCCGGGGCACCCTGGAAGCGCACGGCTGCACGGAGTGGGTCACGGTCCGCGAGGTCGCTTCTCCCACGGGTCGGGGACCGCTTCGGATCGTCGAATACAACAGAAAGGGTGCTAATCGAGCCAAGTAACGTTTCTGACGTTCCTCCGTATTCTTGTCGGACAAATTCATCCCGTTTGTCTCGACGGTGGCTCGGGATCTCTCGGGATTCGGCGGGGAACGCGCCGACCCGCAGTTGGAGGCCTTTGACCCAAAACCGCTCTATTATCGCGCCATCGCAAGTAAGTTTAGCTAGATACGTTACTCGGCATCTTCAGCACCCGTTATGTCATACTTTCGGCGATTGGGGATCCCCCGGGGGCGGCAGATCGGGGCTCTCCTGGGTGGGCTTCTCCGTCGAGAAGCCGTATAATTCCAGTTATACGACTGCCCCGGCAGCCCCGGGCGCAGGGGGCCCGCCGAGGCAGTGCTCTCTCCGGAAGCAGATTCTGGGGTGGCCAGGCTCCGTTGGGGGGGTCGATGATGACGCGGCCGGAAGCCCTCGCGCAGCTCGAATCAGTCCTTCGACGTGCCCGATCCGATCGGAGCGCCGCCCGAGTGTGGGCGGACGTGTCACCTTCCTTCTCGGGCGTTCACGCGGTCCGGGGCCGGGATCTTACCGGACCGGAGCCGAAAGGCCCGTGAGAGCCTCTCCCGTACCGCGTCTCGGTCGCATGACGTGGGCGCTCTCCGAAGAAGGGCCCACCGTTTGGTCTCCCTTTGCCGGGTCTTCGGTTCGGGGGGGGACGGCCCGATGGTCCAAACTCAACATCTGAGTATGCATATGTTGAAACAAAGCAGCAGCTGGTCGGGGTTCGACCGGCCGGGTGTCGTACCGGATGGCTGCGGCCCCCGCGCCGGGCCGGGTCGATGGGGGGGCGAATCCCCATGCGTGGGCGTACCCCCACCCGGAGTTGAGGCCCGGGACCCCGACGGGGTCTCCGGGCGCAGCGCCGGTGGCCCGGGGGCGACGGCGTCAGGCGAGCGGAGGGAGCGCGGTCCGATCGCGTCTCGGGGAGAGGCTCAGGGCGGGCCGACGCGCCCGCAGTGGCTAGGGCGGGTGGACGGGCGGATCCCGGCCCACCATATCGTGGGCCGGAAGGGGCCCCTCGGTGGGGGGTCCCGAGCGTGCGGGACGCCGCACCAGGAGACCGAAGCCCACCAGCGCTGCGGCCACGATCACGAGGGCGAGGAGGAGGTAGGGCCAGTACGAGGGCGGCGTGGTATGACCTCCACCGCTCGATGGCCCGGACCCCAGAATGGTGACCTTCGCGGAGGCGTTCGCACTGCCGTTCGCCCGGTCCAAGACGGTGAGCCGAACCGTGTAGACCCCGGGCGTCATGGGTCGGCAGACGAGGGTCGGGCCCGTCTCGGGAGAACATCCGAGATGCCCCGCGTTCCAGAGGTACCGGTTGTCCCCGGCGCCATCGGAGACGTAGCCCACGAAGTAAACGGCGGAGCCACGTCCGATGGCATTTCCGGGCGAGACGCTCAAGCGGGCGACCGGCGGGGCAAAAATGGGGATGCCCAGGAGACGACTCGTGACCGCGATACCCCCTGCGTCCCGGATCGAGGCCGAAACATTGACCCGTCCCGCTGACAGCGCCAGGCACTGGAGGCCCGGACCCGTCCCCGCCGAACAGCGGATCTGAGCTCCATACGACCAGGACCAGGAAAACGGGGAGATGCCCCCGGAGGGGAGGGCCGAGACATTGAAGTCCTGCCCCACGTCGACCGCGCTAGCGGACGCGGTCGGCTGACCGAGCTCGGGGTCGGCGAACACCCCGATCGGCGTCGGACGGCTGGAGGCGGCTCGGCCCTGTGAGTCCGTGACCGAGGCCGTGATGGAGAGCGGGCCCGGAATGTCGGCTGTGCATCGGACGGTCGCGGTGTTCAGCCCCGAGCAGGAGGGTGGCAGCCCGCTCCACGACCACGTGTACTGTCCCATCCCGCCCGTGGCCGAAGAGGTGACCTCGAAGGTCTCGCCAACGTCCACGTTCTCGGCCGAGACCACCGGCGCGGAGACCGTGGGGAGCGGCGTCACGGTGACCGAGATCGTTCCCGCCGTCCAGGCCCCGCTTCCGTCGGTGACATTGACCAGGAGACTCGCCGCGCCTGGATCGAGGGCCGTGCAGAGGGTCGTCGTTCCCTCGGCCGGGGTGCAGGTGAGTCCGCTCGACAACGGGGTCCACGCGAAGCGAAGGTCGCCCGACGGGCTCCGGGCGGCCGCGGAAAAGCTCGCGCTTCCGCCGGTGTAGAGCGAGTCCGGTGCGGACGTGGCCGAGAGGATCGGGGCCTCCCACGCCCAAACGTTGCTCAGAGTGCCGACATCGGACTCGCCGTCGTACAGGAAGAGGTAGCCGTCGGAGGCATCGAACGATGCGGTCGCGCCCAGGTGGGGCGCGGGGCCCGCCTGGACGGTCCGCTCGGTCCACGTACCGGCCGCAAACGTCCAGGTGGAGCCACCCGAGTCGCTGCTCGGGCTGCTCCCGAAGAGGACCACGTTGCCCGTGTACGGATCGTAGGTCATCGCCTCCGCCGCGAGCACCGCGGGCGTCCCCGCGGGATGGAGTTCTGTCCACTCGCCCGCCTCAAAGGCCCACGTGTCATTCAGGGCGAGGTCGCCGCTCTGGCCTCCGAAGAAGAGCAGGTAGCCATCACGGCCATCGTAGGTGGCCAGCGGATCCGCCCGCGGGCTGGGGGAGGACCCTGTGGAGCGGTTCGTCCACTGCCCGCCCTGGTAGCTCCACGTGTCGTTCAGGTCGTGGCTTCCCGAGGAGCCGCCGAAGAGCACCAGATACTGGTCGGCGGTATCGTACGCCATCGCCGCGCCGTAGCGGGCGGCGGGCACGGAGCTCGGGAAGGCCTCGCTCCATGCACCCTGATGGAAGGTCCAGGTCTGGGAGCTGAGCCCCTGGTCGGGGCCGGCGTAGGAGAGCCCTCCGAAGAGGACCAGATAGCCATCCCCAGGATCGAAGGCCATGGCCGCCCCCGCCCTCGGCGAAGGAGAAGGGTGGACGTTGAGCTGGGTCCACGTACCGTTCGCGTACGTCCAGGTATCTCCGTAGACCTGGCTGTCATGGCTGTACCCGCCGAACAACACGACATACCCATCGG
This sequence comes from Thermoplasmata archaeon, assembly GCA_027314845.1. The sequence continues at coordinate 3,258 of DAHVAA010000001.1, forward strand.
CACCGTCGTAGGCGAGGGACGCCCACGCCCGGGCGGTCGGACCCGGCGGACCGGCGGGCAGCTGGTACCACTGGGGCAACTGACGCGTCAGGTTCAGGGTGCCCGAGGTCGCGAGGAAGCTGGGGTTCGGGGTGGCGCACGTCGCCTCCGCGGCCGTGGAGCCCCGTTGACACCTCATCGGAGTCGTCGAGAGGGGCGTATCCCCGCTCTGCAACGAGTGAACCGCTTCCTCCAGCGGTCCGGGGGATGCGTTCGCCCCCAGGCTCGGAGCAGGATGGACGGGGAGCGCGGCCGTCCCCCGTTCGGTCACGGCGCCCGGGCCGATCACCTGGCCGGTGGTCGGAACCGTAAGGGAGACGACGATGATCACGATCAAGGCGAGGGCGGCCGGGGGACGGTGGCGCGCGGGGCCCCCGGTCGATGCATCGCCCAACATCCCTGCGCGGGTCGCGCCCTTGCAGCGACCAGAATCCAACCGTCGGTCACGGTGGTCTAGCTAATACGCGTTGTGAGTTGGACGCGACCGCGCCGAGGGTTTGCGGCCTTCGGACCGGCCGGGTCCCATCGGGCTCGAGGCGCGAGGTCCGCGCCGGCGCGGCCAGGTTGGGCGCAGGCCATGCCGCGGGAAGAGGCCCGAGCTGCGGACGGCATCTCCAGAACCATTAACTATCCGTGGAAGGTCGGGACGATACGTTGTCATGCGTATGAGGGGTCGATCGGGGAGGTCCGGGCCAAGGACGCGCTTGACCATGGGCTTCGGCCTCTTCGCCACGGTGCTCCTGGCCGTGATGATGCTGGGGGTTTCGAACCTGGTCTCGGCGACGACCGGTCCGAACTTGACCTCCCCGTCCACAAGCTACAAGGTACCGTGGAACACGAGCCAATCGCTGCCGGATCCCACGACCTTTCCGATCCAGCATGTGGTGGTCGTGGTCCAGGAGAATCACGCGTTCGACAACTTCTACGGCACCTACTGTAGCGCCGTGAGCCACCTGTGCCCGTATGCCGTCAGCGGGATCCCTGCGGGAACGTGCGTTCCGAAGAACGTGACGAACCCGAGCGCCGGGTGCGTTCGGCCCTTCCCGTTCACGAACGGCTCCTCCGCTTCGCTGGACATGTCCCACAGCTGGACCACCTCCCACGAGGCGTGGAACAACGGATCGATGAATGGGTTCTACGCCGCCGAGAAGACGGGCAGCCAACCGTTCGGCTACTACAATGGGACGGTGATCCCGTACTACTGGGACCTCGCCCAGGAGTATGGTCTCGGGGACTCCTTCTTCTCGGGGTCGCTGTCGTACTCGCTCCCGAACCATTGGCAGCTCATCGCCGCGACGTCGCCCTACGCGGGCGAACACAGCTTCCTGCAGTCCGCCAAGAACCAGCCCCTGACGAAGGTCCAAACGAATTACTTGAACCAGTCGAACGCTACTCCGACGCTCGGCGGGCTGCTCCTCAACAGCTCCGTGTCGTGGAAGTACTACGACAATCTCCTGCCGACCAGCTACCAGTCCGCGGTGAGCATGCACGCCGCGAACGGCGTCTTCTCGTTCTGGAATCCCTTTGCCGCCAAGGCCGATACCTACAATGCGAGCACGCTCCGGCACTTTGTCTCGCGGGCGAGCTTCCTGACCGATGCCGCGAACGGCACCCTTCCGAACGTTTCGTGGGTGATCCCGACGATGGCGTACTCCGATCATCCGCCGCAGAACGTGACCCTCGGGCAGGAGTGGGTGTCGACCGTGGTCAATGCCGTGGAGTCCTCCCCCGAGTGGAAGAGCACGGCGATCTTCGTCACGTGGGACGAGTACGGCGGGTTCTATGACCACGTGGCGCCCCCCCAGATCTCGGGGTATGGGCTCGGATTCCGGGTCCCCCTGGTCGTGATCAGCCCGTATACCCCCGAAGGGTACGTGAGCAACCAAACGGAGTACCTCGAGTCCATCGTCCACTTCATCGAGTGGAGGTGGCAACTCGGCTCGCTCGCGACCGCGGACCGCCAGGCGCTCGTGCCCATCGAATACTTCGACACCGCCGCCCATCCGCGAAAGCCGTTCACGATGACGAACATCACCCTCGGGCTGACCTACCCGGCGAAATTCCAGGCCGAACCGACGCCCAATGCCCCGCGTCAACTGCAGGCCGCCCCCGGGCCGGGTTCGGGGCAGGTCTCGCTGACCTGGAAGCGACCGCTCGGCGGGGCACCCGTGACCTTCTATCGCCTCAACTACGGCCCCGTCCAGCACCCCACCCTGTTCACCGTTCGGCTCGACGGCTATTCCACCTCCGCGGTGATCGCGAACCTGACCTCGGGACAGAAGTATTCGTTCTCCCTGCGCGCGGTCGACCCCCAGGGGTTCTCTGCGGCGGTGAACTCGACGACCGCGGCGCTCGCCCCGGCGCCCTGGGCGCTCTCGGCCCAAGAGATCGTGTCGATGGCCGGCGAGTCGAGTGCCACGGGTTCGTCCGGAGCGATCACGTTCAGTGTTCTCGCGCTCGAGACCGTCCCGAAGGGAGAGGATTAAGAGGAACCTCGAAACTCGCACGGCCCGTACGCGCCAACCTTAGCGGGGAGAGTCGTGGTCCGAAGTCGGAAGAGTGGGAATCCTCGTCGGCCGAAGCGGCGACCAACCCGCGTGGTCTCGCCCGTCTTCGTCCTGGTCGCGGTGTTCGTGGCGCTCCTTTTCAGTCTTCCTTCCTCCGACGCAGGTCTCGGCCAGGCGACCGCCCTCGCCGCTCCGACCGGTGGGCCGGGGACGACCTCCTCCGTGCCGACCATCGGCGACGGAGGGACGCTGTACCGGACCTCCTCCGGCCACACCATCGCGCTGTGGGACACCGTGGCCAGCCTCGCGTCGGGATTGAGCGAGCGATCCTACACCATCCGATTGCAGACGACCGTGCCGGACAAGTCCCTCGGCATCGTGGTGGAGACCAACCCGATGCAGGAGTGGGCCCAACCCCGGCAGATGCCCGGAGGGCCGGATGCCCTGCCCGCCTGGACGGACTGGTCCTGGAAGGTCATGACCGCGTCGGGCCACAACGACACGGCCAACTGGACGGCCCAGCGTTGGACCCACGATCTGACCCGCTCATCGGTCTGGACGAACCAGAGCTACCTCGTCATCGGGGAGTCGAATCCGTCGCTCGCGCTGACGATGTTGCCCCAGTCGCAGCTGAATGTGACGTCGCCGTCCGTCGGGCTCGTACTCGCTCCCCCCGTCACGGGATCGAGCCTGATCCCGGGGAACGCGAGCAAGTTCGCGGCGTTCCTCTCCACGCTCCACCCCTCCATTCTGCGCTTCGGCCCGGCGACCGCCCAGGCCAACGGTACCTGGAGCTTGAGCACGAATTCCCCGAGCTTCAACTACGGCGTCCTCGATCAGGCGTTCAACGTGAGCGCGTCGGTGGGAGCGTCGGTACTCTTCGACCTTTCGGCGGGCAGCTGGGGCGATGGGAACATCCTTCCGAAGCACATGCCCCTCAACACCAGCGTCGTCGTCGAGAAGAACCCCTCCGAGGTGGGGTACTTCCCCACGTCGGCGGCGTACGCCACCTACGTCAAGGTCCTGGTGGATCACATCATCCAACTGCACGAAACGGTGGCGTACTGGTCGATCGGCAACGAGGTTCCGCTGAACAACCTCTCGGTGGTGGACGGGTACATTCGGATCTTCAATGTGGCCCAGAAGGTGATCCATGCCCTGCTCCCCACCGCGCTGGTCGGCTCGGACGCGTTGACCAATCGGACCTACATCTCGGACTTTGCGAAAGGCCTGAAGCATGTTGGCTTCCTGGCGTTCCACTTCTACCCCGCCATCGGCATGTGCCTGCAGAATGGATCGTACTGCCCTCCGGCCGGTCCGGGCCTGGGGACGGTCGATTCCCGCCTCTGGATGCCCTTTGCGTCGATGACCGGTAACCTGGGATTCCTTCCACCGACGGTGGCGCAGCAGACCTGGTACAACCTGACCGGCAGGTGGGTCCCGGTGCTCGACACCGAGTCCAACCTGAACGGGATCGGCGGGGGCGCTCTGACGTTGACGACGGGTACCGATCCGCGGCAACAGACCCTGTTCGGGGCGGCCTGGACGATCGCCACCGTCATCACCGGCGCCGACCAGAACCTGTCCACCTTCCTCTACTACTCCGCTTCCGGTCCGTGGCCCACCCCAACGAACGGCTCGGGCCGCTACGGGGGGTGGGGCTTCGGTCTCTCGGCCGAGACCAGCACGGACCACTTCGTGCGATATGCACCGTACTGGGCCCTGCGGATGTGGACGCGCTACGTCCCGGCGGGGGCACCGGGCGCCCTGCTCCCCGTCTCGGACCCTTCCGTGGCCCGCGTGTACGAGTCCAAGACCCCCACGGGGCTCTCCCTCGTGGTCGTCGGTCTCACCGCGATCCAGATGAACCTCACGATCGACCCTCCGACCTCCGGGGGCACCCTGGTGGCGCGGTCCTCGAGCGTCCTCGACCAGCGGAGTTACGTTGAGCTCTACAATTCGACGTCGAGCCGGGAGGTCCTGGGCCGGTCGGGAGTGACCCATCGGACGTACTCCGGCGCGAAGAACTCGGTCAACCTGACCCTGGATGGCTACGGGGTCGCGATCGTCCACTTCGAACATGTGAAGTCGGCGGCCAGCCCCGCCCGCCCATACTCGGAGTGGACGCTCAGTTCCGCTTCCTCGCCCTCCGCTCCCGCCTCCGGGGGGTTCGGACTCCTCGCTCCTCCCTCCGGCGAAGGTCGGATGGGGGTCCATCCCGCGGCCGCCCCGGCGGGGGTCCACGGTCCGGAGAGGGCCGCACGGGAGCGCCCGTTGTCCAGGATCCCCGCCGTGTGAGCGGGAGGTCCCGAGCCCGGGACGGATCCGCCGGGGCCGGGACGGGGTATCCGCAGGAGGGCCCCGCGGGGCGCCGTTCGGAGGAGCATCGCTCAATCTAAGTAGTGCGCATATGTGCGCGCTGAGCGCTCATGGACCTCCTCTCCGCCCTGGGGCTCGGGCTCCTCGCGTTCGGAGCCGCGATCGTCAACGGCGCGGTCGGCTATGGGTTCTCCTCCATCGTCACCCCGATCGCCATCCTCTGGATATCGAATCGGACGTTGAACCCCGCGATCGTCGCGGTCGAGCTGATCGTCAACCTCACGCTCCTGCTCCGCGAACGGGAGCTGCTGACCGCCACGTGGTGGCGTTCGGGCCCGGTGATCCTCACCCTGCTGCCCGGGGTATTCCTGGGCACCCTGGGCCTCGCCTTGTTGCCGGTGCTCCTCGTCAAGTTCGCGGTCTATGCCGTCCTGCTCCCGCTCATCGCGCTCCAGATCCTGGGCGCGGTCATTCCCATACGGAACTACCGGACCGCGGGACGGATCCTCGGCCCCGGCGTCGGGTTCCTGTATGCGCTGACCACGATCTCCGGGCCGCCCCTCGCGCTCTTCTACCGCAACCAAGGGCTCGCGAAGGGGGAGTTCCGCGCGGCCATGGCCCAGGTCCGCCTCGCGGAATCGGCGATGACGCTGTCGATGTACGCCGCTTTCACCTGGCTCCTGGGCTCGGGGCTCACCACCCTGCCGGCCGTCTCCCTGCTGCCCTCGCTCTTGATCCCCGTCGTGATCGGCGTCCCCCTCGGCGCCCTGCTGCTGGGCCGGGTCTCGGCCGAAGGCTTCCGCCGGTTCATTCTGAACCTGGACGGCCTCATCGCGTCGTTCGGGCTCTCGCAGGTCGTGGTGGTCCTGGGCTGGGGGTCGGTCGCCTCCGCCCTCACGGTCATGATGGCCCTCACGACCCTGGTGGTCTCGCTGACGGTGTACGCCTACGTCCGGGACTCCTCGCAAAGCGGTGCGGGACCCACCGCGGCGCGCTCGCGGGCCCACGATCCCCCGCCCAGCCCGTGGCCGCCTCCGTAGCGCGACCGGCTCGGAGCGCGCGGCCGATCGACCGGGGCCGTTCCTTCGGGCCCGCCGCTCCGGGGTAGCACTTCCGCCCCGTTGCCGGCGAGCGATCGCCCGTCCGCCCCGAAGGGTCCCTACGGGCGGTCCCAGAGCAGCGACTGCTCGATGCGCGTGGGAAGGAGAAGGCTCGCCGTGCTCGACGCGGCATGCCGGTCCTCGGAGACCGGGCGACCCAGGACGACCTCTGCCGGCAGGAGGACCTTGGCCGACGCGTTCACGAGCGAGGAACCGTCGGTGGTCCCCGTGTACGCCCGGAGATTGAAACTGTAGGTCTGGTTCTGGTTCAGCCCCGTGATCACGACGCCCGTGGCGGCGCCATCCACCCGCATCGTGTACTTGGTCGTGAAGTTGCCCGGCCCGTAGTGGAGCCGGTAGAAGGTGACCGGCGCGCCCCCGACGCCCGGGGTCCAGCTGAGGTTGACCGAACCGAGGCCGGCGAGCACGGAAAGGTTCGTGACGGGGTTCGGCTTTCCCAGCGACTGGAGGGGTTGGGGGTAGGTGATCGCGGTCGCGCTCGGCGCGGTGTACGGCGCGCGGGGGGTGGCATTGAAATCGAAGTACCGGAGCGGAAGCGGTGCATTCGCATCCCGCGCGGTCAGGTTCGCGAGCCCGAACCGCCACTCGATCAGCCGGAGCAGCGAGTCGAACGAACCGAGTCCGCTGCCGACGTACCCTTGCCGGGCGAAGGGGCTCACGACGAGCAAGGGCACTCGGAACCCGAGTCCGAGCCCGTCGACGACCGGTGGGGCGACGTGGTCATAGAAGCCCCCGTACTCGTCCCAGGTGACGAACACCGCCGACGAGTTCCACTCCGGAGAACCCTCGACCGCCTTGAGGATCCCCATGATGAACTGCATGCCGAGCGTCACGTTGTTCGGGGGGTGGTCCGAGTGGAGCGCATCGGGAATCACCCAGGAGACGTTCGGCAGCGTGCCGGCGGCGGCCGCGGTGTAGAAGTCCGACCGCGGCACGAAGTGTGAGGAGTAGTTCGACGTGTAGGACTTGGCCTGCGCGGCCAGCGGGTTCCAGTAGCCGAACGCGCCCCCTCCGGCGTGCACGTTGAGCGCCTTGGAGTAGGTGCTCTGGAGGGCGTTATCGTAGAACCTCCAAGTCGCGGTCGAGTTCATGAGCTCGCTGTCCACCGCCTGGGTGCGGTTCGCCTCGTCGAGGTAGGTCGTCTGCACCGTGGTGAGCGCCGTGTTCGGGGCGGACTGGACGCTGTGGTTCTCGGAGACCGCCGGGGTCGTCCCGGCGACCAGGAACCAGTGGTTCGGCAGGGAGTAGGAGAGGGTGCTCGAGAAGAAGTAGTCCCCCAGCCCGTACTCCTCGGCGTAGACCCAGTCGCCGGGGATCGTCTTCGGGCCGAAGTGGCCGAAGGGTAGCGTCCCGGAGTGTTGGGAGAGGTAGAATCCGTTCATGGATCCGTTGTTGTAGGCTTCGTGGGAGGAGTTCCAGTTGTGCGGCATGTCGTGGTACATCGACGAGCCGTTCGCAAAGGGATAGGGCCTGATGCAACCCAGCGCAGGGTCCGTCGGATACTTGGGCACGCAGGTCCCCGCCGGGATGCCGTTGGCGACGTAGGCGCAATGCGGACCAAGCTGCTGGCAGTAGGTGCCGAACATGTTGTCGTAGGCGTGGTTCTCCATCATGACGACGATGAGGTGCTTGAGCGGGTTCGTCGACGCATTCGGAGGACCCGGATAGATCGCATATCCGCTCGCCGGGCCGCTCTTGACCACGACCCCCGACGAGGGCCCGGCCGACCCCAGGCTCGCTCCCGGGAGGAGCAGTACGGTCGTGATGAGGGCCGCGCCGATCATCAGGCCGAACCCCCGGCGGACGGCGGGGCGGGCGGGAGCTACGGATCCACGCGCGGCGACCGGGGCGGCCCGGGGCCCGTCCATCGTGCCGAGCTCACCGGACCCCGATCGCGCGGGGAGCAGGTCGCGCCACCGCGATCGGGCTGAGAGTCCCCGAGAGCGCGGAGGCCCCCCCCAGGAAGGGGCCCGAGGCGTGCAGCCCCGAGGCGTTGGTCGAGTTGAAGCAGAACAGGTCCTTCATCGGGGGATTGTTCGTCCAGTTGTCCTGCGCGTTGACCCGGCCGAGCCCGAGCAGCCACTCGGTGGTCGTCATGATGCTGTAGGTGTTGTAGTGGATCTGGGACACGTAGCCCTTGCAGGAGTAGGGGCTCACGACGGCCGTATACACGTGGCCGCCCCCGATGGTCCCGTTCGAGCTGCTGGTGTCGTTCTTCGTCGACTCGTCGTAGGTGATGAGGAACGCCGAGCTCTTGAAGAACGAGTCGTTGACCAGCGGGGTGAGCCAGCTCTGGAGCCACTTGTCGCAGGACATGGCTCCGTACTTCCAGCAATCGTTGGTCACGTTCGGGGCGAAGAATCCGTAGTTCGGGACGTTGTTGTGGAGCACCGCGTCGTACCACGGGCCGAACGTCCGGTCATGCTCCTTGCAGTAGGTCTGGTTGTCCCAGATGTCGGCGTACCAGATGAAGGGGTTGTGGGCCGTCCGGTACTGGGGCGCGGTCTGGTTGTAGCACGGTGACGGCATCCCCTGCATGTAGGCCTCCCACTTCAGGGCGGGGGTGTGGTTCTGGATCAGGTTGACGACGTTCGCCCGGTCCGTCACGTGCTGGTAGTTCGTCGCGAACGCGCCTGTGGCCGCGAGATAGTTCGGGAAGGAGAAGTGGATGACCGAGTAGAATTGCGCCGCGAACGCGTACTGAGCGGTCAGGTAGTGCCCTTGGAACGGCATCGTCTCGACCTTGGTGACGTTCTTGTTCTCCAGGAACACCACGAAGACATGGCAGATCGGCGTGGGCAGGCTGAGATGCGTCTCGCACCAGGTGGTCTTCGGCAAGCTCGGGGCGCCCGGAGCGGTGGACACGGTGTTCCCGAAGCTGTAGGAGGTCCCGACCAGCATCAGCGTGAGGGCGGCGATCCCCACGAGGGACAGGATGCCCAGGACGTGACGGCCCAGCGGAGTTCTCGTTCGCGCCATGGGAAGAACGACCGGAGAGGGGGGATGTATGCGCATTCATGAAGTTGTCTATGCGCACCTGTAGGGGCTCGACCGTGCCCCCCACGGCATTTTCCGCCGCTCCCTCAGGGCGGGGAACGGAGGTCCGCGCCCACCTTCGGGGCCCCCGAGGAGGTGGGTCGGGATACCCCGGGGCGTCCGCACCCCGGGCCCGTCCGCACCTCCCGCCCGGCGCCCGCTCCCGGCCGTCGTCCGGCGGACGGATCAGCGACGACGGCGGGCCGGGCGGGACCGGGCGCCGCGCCGTTGGCCGTCCCGGTACGCTCCCAAGGCGATCATCCCCAGCACGCCGGCGAGCACGAGCCCCTGGTTATCGAGGGTCCAGTTCACGGCCGGCGAGACGAGTTGGGCTTCAAAGTACTGCGGCGACCCTCCGGAACTGGGGTAGGTGGACCCGGCGGGCGGTGTGGATCGGTGGCCGCTGACCGGAGGGTGACCGCTCGGTCCGCTGACGACCGGGGAGGTGAGGTTGCCCGCCGGCGGAGTCCCCCCGCTCACATTGCCGGTGCCGTTCTGGCCCGGCCCCGTTCCGTTCGATGCCGGCGCGCGCACCGAGAAGTGGGCCACGGCCACCGCATAGCCATTCAGCTCGACCTCCGGCGGAGCGCTCCCGTTCGCCCCGACCTGCGTCGAGATCGAGGATCGGGCCAGCCAGACCGTAGCATTCTGCGGGTTGTAGAGTTCCTGGTAGCTCGAGCTGTCGAGCATCTGGACGGACGTCAGGGAGACGTTCGCCCCCCGTACCTCGAGCGGCACGGTCACGGGGGCGGCGACCTGGTTGACGAGGAGCACCGTCAGGTTCTGCCCGGTGATCCCCCCGTAGGCTCCCACCACCGAGGGATCCGCGCTCTGGGTCCAGATGCCCGGTCGGCCCACGGGGAGGTTGGAGGACCAGAGCTGGAGCGCCCAGTACGGGGCATAGTTGACCTGAACTCCCTGGGGGGTCTCCCGGGTCATCCCGAAACCCCAGCCGCCGAACTGCGAGGTGGTGGTCGTGGGGAGCACCGACGGGCCGGTCAGGGTGAAGTAGGCCAGGGTCGTCAAGTTCTCGTCGGCGGCCTCCATCAGCGTGTAGATGACCCACGCGGCGCCGATCAGGGATTGCTGCCGTGGGTCCGTCCCCAGCTGTGCGGTGGCGGTGGACCCTCCGACGCCGTTCATGTTGCTCTCGGAGTCGAAGACCGGGAGCCACTGCCCGGTGAGGTTGTACCACGCCTGCTGGGCGGCGGCGGGAGCGTAGAAGGACCGCTGATCGAGCGAGCTCACGGGTTGGAACAGCTGGGGAGTCGCGGTGCCGTTGCCGCGCTGGGGCAGGCAGTACACCCCCCCGTGGACGCAGAGCCCCGCGCCGGGGTAGAAGTGGAACGAGAGGTAGCCGACCTCCCGGGCGTCCCGGGCGAACAGGGAGAAGTAGGTCGAGTTCAACATGACGTCGCTCCCGACCCGGGCGGTCGGGAAGGCGTCGTGGATGACCCGCTCCGCGACGTTAAACAGCTCGATGTAGCCTTGGACGATCGACTGGTTGAGCAGCGGCATCTCGTTGCCGATGTTCCAGTACTGGATCGTCTCGTTCTCGGACAGGGTGTGGTTGACGATGGCCCCGACGAAGGTCGCATAGGCGGTCGGGGTCGGGAAGTAGCCACTGAGTCCGGAGTAGGCGATCTCGACGGAGGTGTTCAGCGGGATCCCGGCCGGGAGGAGGTTACCATCCCCCCAGGTGCCGACCGGCAAGCTGAGCAGCACGGGGGCTCCGGAGCTGTTCGCCAGCCCGACGGCCGCATCGTAGCCGGTGAAGTTGAAGCGCGGGACCCCGAGGGAGCTCCAGCTCGCGTCGGCGCCCGAGGTCGCGAGCCCGAAGCGGATCAGGTACGGGTGCAGGGAGTCCACGAGGGCCGGATAGGTCGTGACATTCGCGGGGAACGCCCCGGTCGTGTTGGGGTCGTTCAGGATGAAGCTCACGCCCGGCGTGTTCGTGGCCGTGGGCTGGCTCGCATTCACCGAGACGGGGAGGACGGGGTGGGTCCGTCCCGAGACCGAGTAGGTGCCGTTCGCCCACGGAGCGAGTCCGGTCACCGTGCCGTTGCCGGGTCCCGGGGTCCAGGAGCCGGTCACGTTGGAACCCGCCGACCAGACCGAGAGCGCCCAGTAGCCGATGGACGGCAGATTGTCCGCGCCCCAGGGCATCTGGTTCGGGGTTTCCCAGTTCAGGACCGGGTGCGTGAAGATGCGGAGCAGGGCGCCCGGCTCCGCGCAGCTCACGTTGATCGCGATGTCGTAGACGCGCGAGCTCAACGTCGCCGGGCCGTACAGGACCGTGTCGCTCACGTTGACGAGGGATCCGTTGAACCAGGCCGAAGCGTTGGAATCGTCGACCAACGTGGCCGCCGGCTGGGCGCCGACGTCGATCCCCACCGCGGCGGGGGCGGGGGGGCTCCCCATCGTTCCGGGGGATCCGACGTGGCCGGCGAGGATCAGCGTGAGGAACAGGACCGACCCGAGCGAGGCGAGAAACCGGTGCATCGGTACGGTGCGCATAAGGGCAGGACGCGGGGGCGGGGGACCCCAGCGTCGATGGAACTAACACGTATCAATGCGCATAAATATCCACCGCTGGGGACGGGGCGAGGGGGCCGCGCAGGCCCCGAGCAAGCCCCCGACCCGGGCCCCGGCCCGGTGACGGGACGGCCCGGGGGGACCGCGGGGGTCTAGCTGTCCACGCTCTTCATGCCCGTCAGGACCTCCGCGACCTCGGGCCGGATGATGTCCATGGGAAGGGGCTCCCCGTTCGCGAGCGCGGCTCGGATCCGGGTCTGGCTCGTGGCCACCCGGTCCTCGACGGGGTGGGCGCAGGTCTTCGGGGTCGCCATCCACCCGCACTTGCGGCAGAAGTAGGTCTCTTCGTACCGCAGGGGGGTCACGCCGACGTCGAACTCGTCGAAGATGCGGTGACAGGCGTACGGGTCGTAGTACTTTCCCACGCCGGCCTGGTCCCGACCGACGATGTAGTGGCTGCACCCATAGTTGCGCCGCACGATGGCGAAGAAGAGGGCCGCCTTCGGCCCGGCGTAGCGCATCGTGATGGAGAGCGAGGAGAGGAACACCCGGGTCCTCGGATAGTAGGCCTGGAGCAGGCGCTGATAGGATTCGAGGATGACCTCCGGCCGGTAGTCGCCCTTCTTGAGCCGCCCGACCACGGGATGGATGAAGAGTCCGTCCACGTCCTCGCGCTCCAGCGTGAGCCGCTGAAGGTACTCGTGCGCCGTGTGGGGAGGGTTGCGGCACTGGTAGGCCGCGACGTTCTTCCACCCGCGGCGGGCGAACTCCGCCCGGGTGTCCGCCGGCGAGAGCTCGAGCGCGCGCGCGGGCAGATCGAGCGGGCGCACCAGGTCGATCGGTCCGGCGAACGCTTCGGACCCCCCCGCGAGGATGTCCCCGACGTTCGGGTGGGCCGGGTCGCGGGTCCCGTAGGCCGACTCCGCGAAGCGGCCCTGGTCGAGGGGGAATCGCTCCTCCAGGTGGAGGATCCCGATGAGATTCTCGCTCCCATCCAGGAGCGCCACGTCGTCCCCGGGCCGCACCGACGTGATCGTCGCCTCGTCGGCGGGAAGATTGGGGGTGAACAGGATCGGGATCGGCCAGGGTCGACCGTCGGGCAGCCGGCCCCTAAGCATCACCGATTCGGTCGTCTCCCGGTTCATGAAGCCGTCGAGCGGGCTGTAGGCTCCGAGGGCGATCTTCTCGAGATCGTAGAGCTGGTCGATGAAGGGATGGAGCCGGGGGAGGGCCCGGATCTCCGACCCGCGTCGGGCGGCCTCCGCCGAATCCAGCACGCGATCGATCAGCCGACCTCCGTAGGGCTCGGGAATCATGGCAGCCCGTGCGCACTAACACGTATTAATACCCGCGCCTGCCTGCCTGACCGCGAGGGATCCCAGTGTACTCCGTACTCTCGAGCTCGCGGTGGGCCTCGTCGTCTCGCCGTGTCGGTCCCCGCCCGGGACCGGCCCCGGCCGCGTCCCCCGCCGGTCCTCTCGGCCGCCACGTCGTGAACGCAGTCATCAAGCCTTTATGGCCCATCGGGTGACCGCGCCCATGGATACGACGCGGCCTCGCGTTCTGGTCCTCGGACTCGACTCGGTCCCTCCCAACTTCCTGTTCGACCGATTCCTGCCGCAGATGCCGAACATCCGGTCGCTGATGGGCCGGGGCCGGTTCGGTACCCTCCGGACCATCGATCCGCCCATCACGGTGCCGGCGTGGGCGGTCATGTTCACGGGGGTGGATCCCGGCTCCCTGGGCATCTACGGGTTCCGGCATCGCCGCCCGCACTCCTACTGGGACACCTACACTCCGACGCCCCAGATGATCCGCTTCCCGACCCTCTGGGACACCCTATCGCGGGCCGGCAAGAGGGTCTGCGTCGTGGGCATGCCGCCCGGATATCCTCCGCCCAAGGTGAACGGGCTCTACGTCTCGGACTTCCTCACCCCGGGCAAGGCGCGCGACTTCGTGTCGCCGGCCTCGTGCGTTCCCGAGGTCGAACAGGCGGCCGGTGGCCGGTACAGCTTCGATGTCACCTTCCGAGCCGAGGACCGCGATCGGATCTCCTCGGAATTGTTCTCCATGACCCGGGCGCGCTGGGCCGCGGCCCGCCACCTCTGGAAGAAGGAGCCGTGGGATTTCTTCGCGCTCCATGAGATCGGACCGGACCGGCTCCATCACGCCTTCTGGA
>DAHVAA010000001.1:17003-43486 GCA_027314845.1 Thermoplasmata archaeon
GGAAGTACTTCGACACCGAGCACCCGAAGCACGAGGACCATCCCGCCTTCACCCGGCTCGCCGACGAGTACTACCAGCTGATCGACCAGGAGGTCGGCACCTTCCTGGACGGGCTCCCGGAGAACGTGTTCGTCCTCGTGGCGTCGGACCACGGAAGCCAGGCGATGGACGGATGCTTCTGCATCAACGAGTGGCTGGCCGACGTGGGACTGCTCACGTTCAAGGGCCCGCGTCCCCCCGCGGGCACCCCCCTCGAGAAGTGCGCTATCGACTGGAGCCGGACCCAGGCGTGGGGGGCGGGGGGATACTACGCACGGATCTTCTTCAACGTGAAGGGACGGGAGCCGTCCGGCGTGGTCGACCCGGCCGAGACGGAAGAGCTCCAGCGGTTCCTCACCGCCGAGCTCTCCAAGGTGCGGCGCGAGGACGGCCGCCCGCTCGCGCCCGATGTGCGGGCGCCCCGGCAGATCTATCGCAAGGTGAACGGGGATGCCCCCGACCTCATGGTGTACTTCGGGGACCTCCGGTGCCGGTCGGCGGGTTCCGTCGGCTACGGACGGCATTTCGTGGAGGAGAACGATACCGGGCCGGACGATGCCGTCCATTCCTTCGAGGGAATCTACCTGGCGTCGGCGAACGAGGGCCAGCCCGCCGGGGCCTCCGTCGAGCGGTCCATCCTGGACGTGGCCCCGACGCTGATGCGCCGGATGGGGCTGCCCGTGCCGGCGCACATGCAGGGCTCGGTCATCGACGAGTGGAACTAGGGGGCGTGCGGACCGGCCCTGGGCGCCTCCGCTGAGCCACCATGAGCGGTCCTTCGCTATCCATCCCCGCACCGAACCTGATCGTGGTCGTCCTCGACTGCGTCCGGGCGAAGAGCGTGGGTGGGGTCGGACCCGCGCGGAAGGCCCGTACCCCGCACCTGGACCGGATCGCCGAGGAGGGGGCGTCGTTCTCCCACGCGGTGGCCCCGGGGAACTGGACGATCCCCTCCCACATGTCGATGCTCACCGGGACCTACCCTTGGGTCCACGGCCTCCGCAGCTTCCAGCGGGAGGGGCGTCAGCTCCCCAAGATCGCCACCTGGCTGCGGGCGCGGGGGTACGAGACGGGACTCTTCACCGAGGAAGTGCACCTGGTCGCCGGGTATGGGCTCGAAGAGGGGTTCGAGCATCGGTGGGCGCGCCGGTTCGGCACCTCCGACGATGACCGGACCGCCACCAACCGGATCTTCGGCCATTCGAGCTGGGTCTATTCGCGATCGGTCCGCCGGGTGATCGAGAGCGTCCCGCGCCTCGCGATCCCCTTGAGCGCGCTGAATTTCCAGCAGGAGGCCTCGTTCAAGCGCGAGGTCTGCGGCGAGTACCTCAACCAGGCGTTCGAGCGGTGGCTGGCGTCCCGGATCACCTCCCGCCCGTTCTTCGCCCTCTTCAACTTCGTCGACGCCCATGAGCCCTACGTCGACCTCGTCCCCCGGCCGTTCCTGGGTGGGTCGCGGAAGGGGTTCGCCCAGGTCCCCCGCTACTACATGCTCGCGGTCCCGGCGCTGCGCGAGCAGGTCGACTGGTCGTACATCGAATCCGGGTACCTCTCCGGGATCGAGCGGGCCGACGCGAAGGTCGGGCGTCTCCGCGAAAGCCTCGAGCGGGCCGGTGTCGCCGAGAACACGATGCTGGTCATCACCTCGGACCACGGGCAGTCGTTCGGGGAGTCGGGCAACGTCTACCACGGCTGCGGGGCCACGGACTCCGTCCTGCGGGTCCCCCTGTACGCCTGGGGCCACGGGGTCGCCCCGGGCGCGATCGACGCCTGGACGAGCCTCTGCGAGATCCCCTCCTGGCTCAAGTCCTCCGCGCTCGGCCTGGAACCGTTCGACGCCCTGGGATCCGCCCCGGTCCCGTTCCCGTCGAGCTCGACCTCGGGACGGACGGTCCTCGCCGAGGGCGGGCCGGCCTCGGACCCGAATCGTTCGCTCCTGGGCATCCGGCCCGAGGAGCGCTGGAACCACCGGCTCATCGCGGCCTACCAGGACCAGGTCAAGGTGGTCTGGGACACCCACACCAACGAGATGTGGACCTGGAGCACCGCCGGGGACCCCGATGCTCAGGCGGCGGTCCCGCTCTCGCCCGAGCAGCGGGAGGCGGCGCTGCGCTCCACCTTCCGCATCGCGCAGCCCGAGGATGCGCAGCGCTTCCGTCCGCGGGAAGGGGCCCCGCCGAGGCGGCCCCTCGACGACTCCCGCCTCAGATCGTGGGGGTACGACTGATCTCGGGTCGCGGGAACTGGATCGGCCGGCCCTGGATGTGGTCGGGGACGGGCTCGCCGAGCGCCGTGAGCAAGGTCGGGGTCACGTCCAGGATCTCCTGGGCCGGCAGGACGCCGCCCTCCCTCGCGTTCGGGTCATAGTAGAGGAAGACCCCCTCGGGATGATGCACCGCGTCATCCGGTCCCGTGTCGTTCTCGCGGAGGTACAGGGACGGGTAGCCGAGCGTGCCGGCGGACCGCCACCGGAGCTCGTCCAGGTAGACCATCAGGTCCGGAGGGTCGCCCCGGACCATCCGGTAGACCTCGCCGGGCTCGAAGATGCGGGTCGCCATCGGTCGCCCGTCCGGCGTCCTCACCCGATTCAAGTCCTCGATGAGCTTCCGCTTGAGGGCCGGTAGCGCCCTCGCGTCGACCGTGCCCTGGGGATCCCGGCCCTTGATGTTGAAAAAGATGCGGGAGTAGTACCCCCCCGCTCCCCAGACCCGGGTCGCCCCCCAGTCCACGGCCGCCCGCTCGAGCGGGGTGCCCGCCGGGGGCGTTTCCCGGAGCACGAGATAGCCGTTCTCCGCGAGCCACTGATTGATGCAGAAGCAGCCGGCCATCGGCATGCTGCCGTGATCGGAGACGATGACGATGCGCGTGGACCGATCGGCCAGCGAGATGAGCCGCCCGAGGGATTGGTCGATCACTCGGTAGTAGTCGAGCAGCACGTGCTCGAAGGGGTTGCCGGGCACGTACCCGGGGTGGGTCGGGTCGAAGTACTTCGTGTAGGCGTGGTGGAGCCGATCGGTCCCCACCTCGTGGATGGCGAAGACATCCCAGCGCTCCCGGCTGTAGAGCGCCTCGGCCACGGCGAAGCGTGCCTGGGTCATCTCTACGATGTTCTCGAAGAGCCGCTCCCGTTCCTGGGCGCGGAAGGTCACGTCGAACGTATACCGGCCGAACCGGGACTCGATCTCCCGCGCGAGCTCGGGCGGATAGGTCCACTCCCGCGCACCGGGCGGCGTCAGGAAGTCGGACACGTAGAGGCCGTTGACGGCCGGGGGCGGGAAGCCGGGCGGCATCCCGACAACGGCGACCCGTCGGCCGCGGTCGGACAGCAGCTTCCAGAGCGTGGGGACCGGCAGGGAATCCGAGGCCGGGCCGTAGGACTGCGTATAGGAGTGGTCGAGGCGATGACGGAACCCGTACATCCCGAGCGTGCCCGGATCGACGCCGGTGAACATGACCGCCCAGGCGGGCAGGGAGATGGGCGGGTCGGTGGTCCGGAGCGGACCGCGCCAGGCCGCCGGGAGCAGCCGGCGGAGGTTCGGCATCACCGGCAGGCAGATGTCGAAGAGGAACCGGGACGAGGCCGAGTCGAGCCCGACGACCAGGAGCCGGGGCGTAGGGTCGTTCATCCCACCCCTAGGCCCGCCGGGGCCGCCTCCCCTTCATCGCCGGCGGTGGCCCTCGCGGCGCCCGGGTCCGGGTCGGAGCCGCGCCCGCCGGCGCGGGGCGGTCGTCGGCCCCCCAGCATGAGCATCGCCACGGCGACGGCGAGGAGCACCGCCCCGACGAGAACGCCCCCGTTGAGGACCCCGGTCCAGTCGATCGACAGCGTGGGGGCCACCGTCAGGTTCGTCACCCGATAGTGCATGGCCAGGAGCAGGAGGCTGAGGTTCGGCGAGACGTTCTCCCAGAGCTGGAGGTCGCCCGAGAGGGGCGCGGTCGCCGGGAGGTTCAGCTGGAGACAGAGGTCCGCGGCGGGCGGAGGCGCCGCCCGCGCGGTCGTCGCGTTGAGCTCGGAGGGAGGGTTCAAGGTGGCGGCTCGGAGGGTGAAGGTCCGCCCTCCGATGGGGCCGGCGAGGCAGGCTCCGAGCGACCCCGACGGCGCGACGAGCTTCGGCCCGAAGGAGGTGGCGGCGGCATACTGCGCGGCCTCCAGGTCCGGGGTCGACGTGCTCCACGAGGAGTTCTGCGCGCCACCATCGACGGAGACCAGTAGCCACTGCCAACGCAGCGCGAGCGTGAGCGTACCGAACGGGAGGACCGACATCGGGGTCTCTCCGAGGGTGCTGAACACCGCGGTGCCGGCCGGCCGGAAGGTCGTCTGGTTGAACAGGATGTCCAGGACCTCGGTGCTGTTCTCGGGGAGGAACTGATCGTTCGACAGGGTGAGGTTCCGGGCCCCGAGCGGGACGACGAGCGCCCCTTCCGCGGTCGCGAAACTGACCTGTGTCGCGGGGAACCAGACCTGGAGGGAGCCCCACGCGCTGAGGTATCCCGGGGCGGCGAGTTCGTAGCGGAACCCGATCCGGTCCCCGGGCACCAGCGCGCCGGTCGGCCCGTGCAGCGGCGCGGACACGTTCGTGACGGACGACGCGGCCGGGGAGATCGGGGAGGTGGGTCTCGGCTCCGGAGCGGGGCCGGACGCACCGAGCAGACCCGGGACCGTCGGCGGAGTTCCCGCGAGCAGGATCGTCGCCACGACGAAAAGAGCGGCCGGCCCGGTTGGCATCTGGACTCTCAAGCGGGGAGATGATAGATAACCATTCGCGACGGCGCGGCCCGCCGGCCGGAGCCGCCGGGTCCGGCCCTTGGGCGTCGTCGGGCGTGGCACCTTTATCATGGGAACTTCCTCCGTACGAACGCCGATGGCAGGGGGGGCGGACCGGCCGAACATCCTGGTGGTCGTCCTGGATTGCGTCCGGGCCTGGGACTTTCCGGGCGGTCCGGACGCGCAGGGGCCGCTGCCCTCGTTCGAGCAGTTCCGCCGCGAGTCCTGGAGCTTCCCCCATGCGGCGAGCGTGGCGCACTGGACCGTGCCCTCGCACGCGTCGATCTTCACGGGGCTCTATCCGTGGGAACACGGGGTCCACGCGAAGGGCGAGCTGGCCGTCCCGGACCGGTTCCCGCAGTTGGATTCGCTCCTCCGCGCGACGGGGTACGAGACCCTCTCGATGTCGGCGAACGGGCTGATCTCGCCGGCGCTGGGCTTTGCGAAGGGCTGCGACCGGGCGGCGTGGGGGGTCTCGCTCTTCAACCGCGTGAGCGCGCGCTCGACCCCTCCGCGCGGATCGTTCGTCGACCCGACGCGCTCGGCCGCCGCCGAGGGATTCCTTCAGCACCGGATGAAACCCGCCTCGTACTGGGCGGCCGTCTACCTCGCGAAGTACCCGGGATTCTGGGACCTCGGGACCCAGCTGATCCGCCGGTTGCGGAACGGGACCGACCCGCTGCCTCCCCGTCTCGCCCCCTGGCTCGAGCCGACCCTGGCTCGGACGATCGCGGACGTCCCCGCCGACCGACCGCTCTACTGCTTCGTGAACCTCCTCGACGCCCACGAACCCTACCTCTCCGACCCCGAGCTCGAGCGATCGTGGTGGGAGTATGCGACCACCCGTCAGGACCGGCGGGGCTGGGTGTCGGGGGATTGGGCCCCGACGCGGAAGGAGTTCGACCACCTCCACGGGCTGTACCGCCAGACCCTGAAGCTCATGGATCGTCGGTTCCAGATGATCCGGGACGCCTTCGTCTCGGCCGGACGATGGGAGAACACCCTGACGATCCTCACGAGCGACCACGGTCAGGCGTTCGGGGAACACGGTGCGCTCTTCCACATCAACCGCATCGACGAGCCCGAGCTGCGCATCCCGTTCCTCGTCCGGCCTCCCGGCGGCCTCCCCGGGCCCCGGACGGCCCTCGGTTGGGCCAGCCTCATCGACGTCGCCCCCACCTGCCTCCGGGCCGCCGGACAGGCCTCGGACGCCGAGCGGATGTCCGGCATCGATCTGAACGAGGTGGTCGAGGCGCCCCGATCCACCCCGGTCTTCGCGTTGAACGATGGCCTGGTCCACCGGGCGGACGCCGAGAGCGCTCCCTCGGAGCGTCGGAAGGAGCTCGACCGTTTCCTCGTGGGGGTCTACGTCGACGACCGGAAGCTGATCCTCGATCCCGTGACGGGCGCCACGACGGCGTTCCAGGTGGACGCCGATCGGTTCGAGAGGGACGACCGGTGGGAATCCGAGCGGGCGGACTTCGCCCCGCTGGCCGACCTCGCCGCCGACGTGGGACGTCGGGTACTGGGAGGGCCGGAAGCCCACCTGAGCGGGGATGTGGAGGATCGACTTCGGTCGTGGGGCTACATCTAGCCCGTCGCGCGGGGCGCCGTGCGGCCGGACGGGGCGGCGGGCGCCGACGGACGTGATGTGACCGCTCGGCAGCGCTTCCGGTCCTGGCTCGCGCGCCGGTTCCGGGACGGTGCCGATCGGGCGTCCGATCCCTCCGGGCTGATCCCGGCAGAGCCCCGCGAGTCGACCAACCTGCTGCTCGCACTGGTGCTGGCCGGCGCCTTCGCCCTCCTGCTCGGGTCCGAGATCACCCGGTTCCCCGTTCCCGCGGGGGGCGATCCCGGCGAGTGGGTGGCCTCCTCCTACCCCTACGTGGGGCTCCCCTACCCCAGCTGGATCGTCCCCGGGCAGTACCCGCCGCTCACCTTCCCCGTCCTGGGGGTCTTCGTCCGGATGGCCGGCCCCCTGTATGGCGCGAGGCTCTTCCTCGGCGTCGCCGCGGTCCTGGTCGGGCTCTCGATCTACCTTCTCGCCCGCTCGCTGCTCCGCTGGCCGTTCCTCGCCCTGGCCGTCGAGGGGATCGTCCTCTTCAATCCCGCGTTCCTCGAACTGTTCTTCTTCGGGGCCTATCCGAACCTTCTCGGGCTCGTCTTCTTCGACGTCGCCCTGGCGTTCCTCGTCCGATTCGCGCGCAGCGGACGCTCGCGGCACCTGATCCTGTTCTGGGCCGCGTTGGGAGCCGCCCTGCTCACCCACAGCCTGGTGGGCCTCCTCCTCACGGGCAGCGCGCTCCTGTGCCTGCTCGGGCTCTTCCTGACCGCCGAGCTGCCCCGGGCGTTCATCCGCCCGAAGTGGGGCGGGGTCGCGGCGGTCGGCGCGCTCGCCCCGGTGGCGGCCTTCTACGGCGTGACCGCCCTCCTCGGCATCAGCCATCCGAGCTACCTCACCACCGGAAACTTCCAGCTCGCCCGCGACAGCATCGGCGAGATCCCGTACCTGCTCCTCCACCCGTTCCTGCCGTCGATCCGGCCGGACGTGGGGGCCAGCCTGCTGCTGCTCGCGGGCACGATCGGCGGGGTCGCTCTCGCGCTCATCGCCCTCGCGCTCGCTCGCCGGAGGCCGTCGGTGGGGTCCTTGGCGTTGGCCTCGATGCTCGTCGCCGTGAGCGGTTCCGCGCTCCTGGGATGGGCGGTCTCCGTGGTCACGGACTACGCCCGTTTCGGGTACGTTCTCGTCCTTCCCCTCGCCCTCGCGATCGCGTGGGTGGTCGAGGCCGGTATCGGGGTCCTCCGCCGCAGGACGCCGTCCTCCCCACCCGGCCCGACCGTTCGCCGGCGGCACCGGCCCGGCCGGCTCGCCGCGGCGGGCACCGCCGTCGCCCTCGTCCTCGTGGTCGTCCTCGCGGGAGGGTACGGCGCGCCGGCGATGGCCACGGCGGAGATCGCGAACACCCGGGTCGGCCACGACGCCGCCTTCCTCCAGGCGATCCAGGCCATCCAGGCGTCCGGAGTGCGCGGCGCGGTCCTCACGATCCCCGGCGCGGCCAAGTGGACCCGCGCGCTGCTCTCCGAGAACGCCTACTCGCCCATGCTCCCGGGGAGCTTCAGCTTCGATGCGAGCCATACCCTGGCCGAGGAGCTGGCCTACTTCGCGAGCACGAGCCGCTACACCATCGACGCGGGGGGGCTCGCCGCGACGGTGGGCGGATTCAACCGAACGGTCTCCGCGGATTCTCCCGTGTTCGAGGCCGCCTACTACGGCTCCTTCGCTCCGATCGTGGCCCTTCCGAGCTCGGGCATCGAACTCGGGATCGCGAACGGTTCGACCCTCGAGACGCAGCCGCTCGGGGCCCCCTTCGAGGTGGTACCGGGGGCCGTCGCCTCGGCCGATCGCCTCGACCTGTACTACCGGGTCACGGGGGCCGAGGTCACCCTCGAGATCGACGCGCCGAACTCGACGGCGAACACCCTCGAGCTCTCGGTGCGAGCGACGCCCACGAACGGCTACCAACTCCGTTTCCTCAACGCCTCGCTGGAGAACCCCACCCTCGGGCTCTCCCATCTCGCGCCGGGTCCCCGCGCGGGATCCGTCGAGGTCGTTCCGGACCTGTGGAACGGCGCCCTCGACTCGATGGCGGTCGTGGAGCCCGCCGCCTCGCTCGTCGGGATCCGGAGCTACAACGGTCCGGGGGCCCCGGCGGCGGCGATGATCTCGGTCGCGGGCACGACGCCCGGATCGCCCACGGGCGGGCTCGCGTTCTCGGTCCAACTCAGCACGCCGAATGCGACGAACCCCATCGCGGATCTGCCCCGGCTCGTCTCGACCTCCGCCCAGTGGGGCGCGTGGGGGGCGCGGTTCTTCCTCTACGCGCCCTCGCCGGGCGTCGACCCGCTCCCGGCGGACGAGGTGCAGTACCTGATCGACGAGTACTCGGCCCAGGTCCTCTCCGTCGAGGGCGAGTGGACCGTCCTACTGCTCCCCCCCGTGGGGTAGGCACCCCGATCGACGCGACCGCGTGCGCCCGTCGGGCTCGCCGGTGACCCGAGAACGAGCTCCTCGATCCAAGCCGCGGGGAAGGGTTCGCTCCTCCGGAGCGGCGGCGGGCCCGGGGCGGATCGACCCGGGCGTGACGCTTACCCGGTCCAGAAGAGGGTGGCGCTCGCGCTCACCAGCGTCACCGGGGCGTTGGGGTCGGGCAGCAGCAGAACCAGGTAGAGCGGACCGTTCAGTTCGCCCGACAACGGCGCAGAGAAGCTCGCCGCCGTGGCGGGGCCGCATCCGCCCGTCGGAGCATAGCACCAGAGCGGCGTGCTCGGGGTCCCCGACTCCAGGGAGCGAAGGCCCGCGGAGTCCACGATCTCGACGACCAGCCCGGAGCACCGTGCCGAACCCAGGGGGGCACCGCACTGCAGGGCGGTCATGTGGCCGGAGAGGCTCGCGTTGACGATGCCGGTCGACGCGTCGCCGGAGACGCCTCCCGAGGCGGAGGCCTGGAAGGGGAAGTCCACCGCGCCCGACGGTCCCGGTCCGACCAGAATCCCGTTCGAGTCGACCACCGTGGCTTGATTGACGTTCCCGACCGGCGCCGCACGGTTGACGAGCACGATCGCGAGCGCGACCAGGGCGCAGGCCACCGCCAGGACGGCCAACCGGGTCCACCACGGGTGGCCCGAGCCCGCCGGGTCCGGTGGGGACGAGGAGGACGAGGTCATGGGTGCCTTGGCGGCGATGGGCTCCCGCGCTAGATAAGGCTTCGTTTCGAGCGCGAGGCCCCCCAGAAGGGCGGTGGTCAGGTCCGCTGGGGTTATATGGACGGTGGCGCGCACCTACCCTTGCCCTCATGGCACCCCCCGCATCGGCGCGGCCGGACGTGCTGATCATCGTCCTCGATTGTGCCCGCGTTCAGGACTTCGTCGAAGGACGGTCGGCCGGCGAACGGCTGCCCTTCCTGGAATCGCTGCTCCGTGAATCCGAGGTCTATCCGAGGGCGACCACCCCCGCCCCGTGGACCGTGCCCTCCCACGCGAGCCTGTTCACGGGCATCTACCCGTGGGAGCACGGGTGCCACGCGAAGAGCGGGTTGGTGCTCGACCCGACCATCCCGAGGCTTCCCGTCGCGCTCGCGGCGTCGGGCTACCGCACGCTCTCCCTGTCGGCGAACCACCTGATCTGCCCCGAGCTCGGGATGGTCGAGGGCTACGAGCAGTCGGCGTGGGCCGGGTGGTGGGAACCGTACCTGCGGATCGGCGGCACCCAGCTTCCGCCCAATGTCTCCGGGAACGGGGTCGGGGGCGAGGTCGCCCCCGGTCGGATCGAACGGGCGGGGACGGCCTGGAAGCTCATCAAGCGGAGCTCCCGGCTCGCCTACCGGTATCCGTTCCTCCTGGACGGGCTCGGCCGCTTCGCGACCCGCTTCCGCACGGGGGACGGTCACCTCGACGTGCCGGTCTCGCCGTGGATCGAACCGACGCTCGACCGTTGGCTGAGCCGGATCCCGCGCGATCAGCCGCTGTTTAGCTTCGTGAATCTGCTCGAGACCCACGAGCCGTACTACCCGGACGCGGAGCTCGCACCGGGACTCCTGAGCTGGTGGGAGTACTCGACGACCCGCCAGGACCATGTGGGCTGGCTCGCGGGCCGCTGGGACCCGACGGCCCCGGAGTACGCCCGGCTGCACCGGCTGTATCGCCGGTCCTTCCTGGCGGCGGACCGGCGCCTGGCCCGGATCGCCGAGCTCTTCGACCGGCACGGTCGCTGGGAGAACTCCCTCGTGATCGTCACCAGCGACCACGGGCAGGCCTTCGGCGAGCAAGGGGTGCTGTTCCACATGCTGCGCCTGAACGAGGCCCTGGTCAGGGTCCCGCTGGTCGTCCGCCGACCGAACGGCGAGGGGGGAGGGTCGCGCGCGAAGGGATGGGCGAGCCTCATCGACATCGCCCCGACGATCCTCGAGGGCACGGGGGAGCAGGGGGCCCTGGTGACGTCGGGGATCCCGCTCGACCGGCTCCTCGACGCCCCCCGGCCGGAGCCGGTCTTCTCCGCGGCCGACGGCCTGGTCTGGCGGACGATCGTCCCGGAGCACGAGCGGGCCAACGTATCGCAACAGCGGATGGCCGATCTGGATCGCGTGCTCGTGTGCGCGTACCAGGACGACGTCAAGGTCGTCTACGACGCGACCGATGCGCGCGCGCGGGCCTACGACCTCGGGCACGACCCGTTCGAGACCTCCTCCCGGGCCCCCGAAGAGATTCCGGGCGCGCTGGACCTGTCCGCGCTCCTTCCCACCGTCGCACGCCGCATGGTGGACGGCAATCATACGGAGGTGTCTGCAGATGTGGAGGACCGGCTCCGCTCGTGGGGCTACCTCTGAGCCTCCGGCGACGGGGGCGCCCACCCCCGAAGGACGGCCCGGGGAGAACGTGTGGGAGGACTCCCTGTACGGAACTCGGGGCCGCGACGGACGGGCGGAGACGAGCGATCCCTCGACCGCCCGGGGGCCCGCCTGGCTGTCGGACCGGCTCGGCTACGTGCTCGCGGCCGTCGCCGTCATCGCGGCCGCCGTCGCCGTCATCGAATGGCAGTACGGCCTCGCGCCGGTCCCGCCGGGGGTCGATCCGGGCGACTGGCTCCAACGCACCTACCCGCTGATCGGGCGCGCGTATCCGCCGGCGCAGGCCATCGGCTCGCCGTACCTCTACCCACCCTTCATCTTCCCCTTCCTGGCGGCCACCGTCGTGGCGACGGGCAACCCGCTGACCGCCGCCTTCCTCTTCGCGGGCGTCCTCTTCGCGGTCTACGGCCTCACGGCCCTGCTCCTCGCCTGGCGCGCCCTCGAGAAGGGAACCTTCCGTGTGGCGTTCGTCGCCCTCTCGGTGCTGAACGGCACGGTGATCGCGATGATGTTCTGGGGAGCCTATCCCAACCTCGCCGGGTTCATCCTGATGGACCTGTCCCTCTTCTTCCTCATCGGCTTCCTCCAGACCGAACGGGCCGTCTACGCGGCCGGCATCTGGATCGCGGCGGCGCTCACCTACCTCGCCCACTCGCTCACGTTCGACCTCCTTCTCGCGGCCCTGGCCCTGAGCTTCCTCCTCGTGGTCGCCGCGGGCCGGTTCCCGCGGCGCTGGCTCGCGAACCGGGGCCACCTGGTGGGGCTCGCCGTCCTCGCCGGGACCGTCGTGGCCTACACGGAGGTCTCGCGGTACCTCGGGATCCCGCACCCGGACTACTACTACGCGAACCCCGCCGCCTACGTGATCGACAATCTCGGTGAACTGTTCGGCCCGCTCGGGAACAGCCCCGCGGTCACGCCGCCGGGCAGCTCGGTATTCCTCGCCCCGGTGGTCGTCTTCGCCCTGCTCACGGCCGCCGGTCTGGTCACCCTCGTCGTCACGGCCCTGCTCGCGCGGAAGCGACCCCCCTGGGTCCGGCCGGTGGGCCTGGTCGCCGCGGGTTGGCTCGCGGCCGTGGTCCTCGCGCCGGCGGGGGGCTATCTCGTGCATATCGACACGGACTACACCCGGTTCCTGTACTTCCTGCCGCAACCCCTCGCCCTCCTCGCGCTGGCCGCGGCGGACCGTTGGGTCGGGGATCGCTCCGACGTGCGGGAGCCCGAGGTCCCTCCCGCGCCGGCCTCGGACGGTGCGGTACGCCGTCGCCGACTTCGCCCTTCGGGGGTCCTGATCCACGGCGCGTTGGTCCTCCTGATCTGCCTGCTCGTGGTGAACGTCACCATCCCCGTCGCCCAGTCGAACGAGCGGGTGAACACCTTCGCCGCCCATGATCCGCTCTTCCTCGCGGCGATCGATTATCTCAACGGAAACCCCCGTCCGGGGGCCGTCCTCACGGTCCAGGGGGCGACCCGATGGGTGGAGGCCCTGACCGCGCGCGCCGCCTACGATCCCGGCCCGACGTGGCTCCTGTTCGAGAACTGGCAGATCACCAACGCCGAGGAGTCGTACTGGGCGCTGAACTGCTACACGGCCGCGACGAACAACGAGCTCGTGTACTCCTACTCGAACCTCTCCTCCCCGCTGCTGAGCGAGGCCCCCCTCTACTCGATCTACCAGCTCGGGGTCGCCGTGCCGATCCTCCGGGTACTTCCCGGCGCCTCGACCCTCAACCTGACCGTCGGGGGGACGCCCACCCAGGTCACCCTGAGCTCGCTCGCGGCGGCCGGCTCCACGTTCGCGCCCGACGGAACGGGCGCGGTGGTGCGCTTCGGCGCGCAGGGGGTACAGGTGCAGGAGACCGTCGCCTTCGGGGGCCCCTCGGACTCCTGGCTCAATCTCACGCTGACCCCGAGCCCGGGGGAGAGCCTCGACCAGGCAACGTTGGCGCTGGGCCCGCCCCCGCCGTTGGTCTCGAGCCTGCGCGCTCCGCCTCCCCCGTCCGTCGCCCTCGCCCCCGGTGCCTTCGCGTGGTCCGTCGCAGCGGGGTTGGGCCAGCTTCCCGGGAACGTCAATGTGACGACGAACGGGACGTGGTCCCCCGCGCCCAGCTCGGTCTCCGAGGGGGGCCCGGGGCTTCCCGGGACGATCCAGGCGACCTTCCCGAACCCCGCGCCGACGCAGCCGCTCTCGGTGGGGCTCCGGCTCAGCACCCCGAACACGAGCAACCCCGGGACCGACCTTCCGAGCCTGCTCCCGACGAACCAGTTCCTGGCCGACTACGATGTCCACTACCTGCTGCTGCCCCAGACCCCGCAGTACGCTCAGACGATCGCGTTCTACCAAGCGGAGCTCGGCTTCGTGCCGGTCTTCCAGAACTCGGAATGGATCCTGCTTTCGCGCTGATGGATCGCCACCGGGGGGCCCGATGCGGCATAGTGCGCATTTATCCGCATGGACTCATTGGCAAAGCTTTAAGAAATGAATGTGGGTCCCGGCCCCCTCCGGGTGTCGACCATGCAGGGGTCCGTGATGTGCCGTAATGCACGCCGTGTCCTGACCGGCCTTCTGTTCCTGACCGCCTTGGCCGTGGCGCTCCCCGGCCTTCCCCCGGTCTCTGGGCCCCACCCGGCCGGGGTTCCGAGCGCCCCGGGGACCCTGGCCCAACCGTCGGGTACGGCCTCCTTCACGTCGCCCTCCCCTACTGCGACGAGCACGGGGGCCGGTGCCGCTCCCGCCCTCGGGGCGTCCGCCCCCCTCCTCGGCCGCTGCCTCGGCGTGTGGGCCCCCTCGGTCGGCCAGGCGGCGTACCGGCCGGGCTGCTCCGGCCACGACGAACCCGCGATCTCCTTCTATTCCGACCAGCCGGGAAGTGCCGGGAACCTCACCTGGAACGTCACGCTCCCCGTGGACCGGAGCCCGGCGGCGAACCAGTCGGACCTCTACTCGGCGGCGTGGTTCGGGATGACCCTGTCCGCCCCGGGGGCGTTGCTCGACCAGTGCTACCTCGAGATCCAGCTCTACCCCGACTTCTCCTGGGCGAGTCCGAACTCGACCGTGTACGGCAGCTGGGGCGGATCGGCCGTCGCATGGCAGATCGACCCCGCGACCGGCTACGAGACCCCCTGCTTCGCGGAGCCGCTCTACCTCAACGGGCTCGCGAGCGCAGGGTACTTCAACATGACCCAGGGCGACCGGCTCCAGCTGACCCTGAGCGGCTGGACCGGCTCGCCGTACGGCGAGAACGTGTCGATCCAGGACCTCTCGAACGGGCTCTCGAGCCGGGTGAACCTCTACGACCGGTCGGCGGGCCAGCCCCTCGACCCGGCCTACTCCACCAACGACTGGTCCAACTCGCTCGAGTGGACCAGCGGCGGCGAGCTGCCGGTCGCCTTCGGCTTCGAGATCGGGCACGCGGGCAACACCGCCTACCCCTCGAACAGCACCTACCAGGGTTGCTCCCCGGGGACCCCGCCCTCCACGCCCAGCAACGGGGCGGTGCCGTGCCCCAGCTACGACCCGGGCAGCTGGGCGAACGACACGGCCCAGCCCTGGAAGATCCACGCTCCCCTCTTCTCCGGGCAGCCCGCCGCGCCCGCGGAGGTCGCCTTCTCGCAGGACCTCGGCGGGGCGGGCGCCCTGGCGTCGCTCAGCAACGGGTCCTGCGCGGCCAGCATCGGGAGCGCCGATTGCAGCTACCCGTGGTTCAGCTACTCGTGCGGGGCCAGCGCGTTCGAGTTCGGCGCCACCGACTACCCGGGCGTGACGACCGACTTCGGGAAGTACGCGGAGTACACGTCGGCGAACACCTCCGACGGCCTTCGGCTGGCCTACTATCCTTCCGCGTTCTACTCCGTCCCGTCCTGCAGCGGTCCGGGGTTCGCGGTCCGGTTCGCGGCCTCGGGGTCCGGCTCGGTGCACTTCCTGGGCACCGCGATCTCCCTCCCGGAGAATGAGACCGGCCTGACGGCCGGTGCGTACGGCGTGGAGGCCCTTCCCACGGCGGGGCAGCGGTTCCTCGGATGGACCGGTTCGACCGGTGTGACCGTCAACTACCCGCTCTCTCCGCTGGCGACGATCGAGGTCACCGGGTCGGGGACGCTCACGGCGAGCTTCGGCTCCACCGCGCCGCCCTCGGAGACGCGGGTGTGGTTCAACGACTCCTCGTCCGGGACGATGGCCGTCTACGCGGGCGCGGAGTTCACGGATGGGGTCCCGCTCGCGACCGAGACGTCCGGGGCCGCGCTCGTCCTGCCTCCCGGGCTCTACGGCATCCAGGCCGAGGCCCCGCGCGGATCCGTCTTCACCGGCTTCGCCGGGAGCGGTGGCCTCCTCATCGCCTCCCCGTCGACGCCGTACACCTGGATGCTCGTGACGGGCGGGGCCTCGCAGGCGTCCCTCCTGGCCGGGTCCGCCGTCAGCTCCCTGGGACGTACCCTCTCCGTCTACGGCTCCGGGAACGGCACGGTGTCCTTCAACGGCTCCGCCCTCCCGTTCGATCCGGCCACCGACAGCTCCGCCGCACCGAACCTGACCGGCCCGGTGGGGAGCTACCCGCTCGTGGCGGTGCCGGCCTCGGGGTGGAGCTTCCTCGGCTGGTCGTCCGCCGGGGACCTCCTCCAGACGGACTTCGGGAACTCGACGAACATCACCCTCGGCAACGGTACCTCCGAAGTCACCGCGAGATTCGGGGCGACCGTGGACATCCGCGTGAACGCCTCCGCCGGGGGAACGGTGCTGCTCAACGACCTGGGTCCGCAGGCCAACGGCAGCACGGCGGCGCTCGGGCCCGGCTCCTACAAGATCGACGCCCTACCGGCCGAAAACTACAGCTTCGCCGGGTGGTCGGTCAGCGATCCGGCCAACCTGTGGGTGATCAAGCCCTCGGGCCCGATCACCCACGTCGTGGTGAACGACAGCGGGACCCTGACGGCCGCGTTCGTCCCCACGCCGGGCTACACGGTGAGCTTCGGGATCGACCTCGCGAACGCCGGCACGGTCTCCTTCAACGGGATCACGCGCTACGCGGCCAACACGACCAACCAGTCGGTCGCCCCCGGGGCATACCTGCTGAGCCAGGCCGTCAACTTCGGCTTCCGCTTCCTCGGATGGAACGTCTCGGGGTCGGTCGTGCTCGCTCCGGGGATCCTCACCGTGCGGGGGAACGGCTCCGTCGTGGCCGAGTACGCGGTCCGTCCGTTCCCGGTCACCTTCGTCGGCGCCCCCTCGAGCCTCGTGGTCGGCATCGTCGACGACCAGGTCGTCCCGTCCGGAGGGACCGTGCTCCTGGACCTCGGGACCTACCCGATCGTGGCGGAGCTCTCCAGCGGCGCGACCTTCTCCGGTTGGAGCAGCAATCTCCCGGTCGGTCAACCGGACCAGAACGCGACCAACCTGACCGTCACCGGTCCGGGCACCGTCTCGGCGCTCGTGGCCCCCTTCGCGCTGACCGGGCTCACCAGCTCGTCCGCGATCGACGAACCCGGCCTGCCGGTCACGTTCCGTCTGACCTTCAACGGGACCGCCCCGACCGACTATGCGTGGTCCGGCCTTCCGGGCGGATGCCCCTCGGCGGACGCCGCGGTGCTGGTCTGCCGTCCGGCGTCCACCGGCGCGTTCTCGGTCGCGGTGGAGGTCACGGGCAGCTCCGGGTTCACCGCCTCCTCGAACCCGGTCGCCCTCCAGGTGATCGCCGGTCCCTCCGTGGCTTCACTGCGGGTCGCGCCCGCGAGCGGCGAAGTGGGACAGAGCCGGAGCATCACCCTCGTCCTCGCCGGTGGGCTTCCCCCGTACGCGGTCTCGTACCAGGGCCTGCCTCCGGGGTGCACCTCGACCGATGCCCTGGCCCTGACCTGCGCGCCCACGGCACCGGGCGGCTACGTGGTCCAGCTCTCGGCGAGCGACACCCTCGGGGGGCGCACCGAGGGCAACGTCACCCTCCAGGTGCTTCCCCACCCCACGCTGGTGAGTTTCGCGGCCAGCCCCGGGACCGTGACCGCGGGGGTCCCCGTCGAGTATGCGGCCGTCCTCCAGGGCGGCCTCGCGCCGTTCAACTACAGCTACGCGGGACTGCCGACCGGATGCGCGTCCGCCAACCGGTCCACCCTGCGGTGCATCCCGACCGCGGCGGGCACGTCGACCACGGCCCTGACCGTGACGGATGCCGCGGGGTACCAGCTCCACGGCGCCGCGAACCTCGTCGTCAATCCCCGGCCGGGCATCCTCCACTTCGGCGTCACCCCCAACGTGACCGTGGTGGGCGGCGCGGTGAACCTGACGGTCTCCGCGACCGGCGGGACGGGGGGATTGACCTACGCCTACACGGGACTCCCGTCGGGGTGTCTGAGCCAGAACTCCTCCTCGCTCCGGTGCATCGTCCCGAACGCCGGAACCTGGACGCTGGTCGTCACGGTGACCGACGCGGATGGGGTCTCCACGAGCGCTACCGCGAACCTTACGGCCACCGCCGGCCCGGCCCCGTTGCACACGGGGAGCCCCCCGCTCAGCTTCGGGCTCCTCCTCGTGGTGATCGGGCTTATGGCGACCGCCGGCGTCGTCCTGTTCTGGGTCGTCCTGCGGCGCCGCTCGGCGGCGACCCCGGCGGCGAACCCTGACGGAAGCTCTTCGGGATCGAGGTAGGTGCCGTGCCATCGTTGAGCGCCCGTTCGACCGCTGCCCGCGGCCGAAGGGCCCGGGCACGACTTTGGCGGCCCGGCGGCCTCGCCCCGTGCCTCATCGTCGGGGTGCTCCTCGCGCTCCTCGCCGCCCCGGGGGTCTCGCCCCCCCCCACCGCCGCGTTCCCGAACCCCCTCGCCGCGCCCCAGCTCGTCCGGAGCCCGGCCGGGTCCGTCCCGGTGAACACCACCTGGACGGAGCTCAGCTCCGAGACCCCCGGCGTGGTCGCCCGGATGGGCGCCGCGGCCGCCTACGATCCCCGCACGTCGAGCGTCATCATGGTGGGAGGGTTCGGCGCCAATGCCGCTCCGCTCCAATCCTGCTGGAGCTTCTCGGACGGCGTCTGGACGGATTGCCTTCCCAGCGCGCCCAACGCTACCAACTTCCCCGCCGCCCGGTCCAACGCCACCCTCGTCTACGATGCGGCGATCGGCGGGCTCATCCTCTTCGGAGGCCAGGGCATCCATGGCGCCCTCGGGGACACGTGGGAGTACACCTCGAACCTCCTCGGCGCGGACTGGACGCAGATCACCGGCGGGAATTCCCCACCGGCCCGGCACCTGGCGACCGCGGCGTACGATGCGGCCACCGGCAGCATCATGCTGTACGGGGGCCGGAGTGCGAACCTCGTCTACCGCGACGCGTGGGGCCTCGAGCCCGGCGCGCCTCCGAAGTGGATCAACCTCACGGCGTCGCGGTTGGTCATCAATACCACCAACTTCCCTCCCCGGCTCTTCTCCGCCTCCATGTTCTACAACCCGATCTCCCGGGCGCTCGAGATCTTCGGCGGCTACACCTACGCGAACGGCAGCTACTACGCCTCGAACGCAACCTGGCGCTACGACGGGAGCGACCTCTGGTCGTCGGTCAACTTCTCCGTCGCGCCAAGCCCGCGCGGCCAGGCCCAGTTCGCCTGGATCCCGGGCTACCCCTACGGGCTGCTGTACGGAGGTTCGGGCGACGGCGGACCGACGCTGGGCGACGAATGGAGCTTCAACGACACCGCCGGGTGGACGCCGATGACCCCGGGGGTCCCCGCGCCCGCCCCGCGGAGCGGGGGGACGTTCGTCGGAGTCCCGGACGGGACCCCCCCCGGTTTCGGACTGCTCTTCGGCGGGAACGGGTCCACGGGGGCGCTGCTCAACGATACCTGGACCCTGGGGGGGCTCCCGCTCCTCGCCCCGCCGCTCCTGTCCTCCGCACGGGCCGTCGACGCCGGGACCCCGGTGGTGCTCACGATCCACCCGCGGGGCGCGGCCGAACCCTACGGCTTCGCGTGGTCCCAACTTCCGGGCGGCTGCCTCGGGAGCGATGTGCCCACCCTCACGTGCATCCCCACCGCCCCGGGGAACTCGAGCCCGACCGTGCAGGTGAGCTCGCCGGCGACGACCGTTTCCCTCGTGCGGTCCGTGAACCTGACCGTGAACCCCCTCCCGACGGTGACCTCCGTCTCGACCTACCCGACGTCGCCGTCCGCGGGCGTACCGTTCACGGTCGAAGTGGTCGTGACCGGGGGCACCGCCCCGTTCCGGTACTCCTACTCGGGGCTCCCGACCGGATGTGCCTCGGCGGACGCCTCGGCCCTCGCGTGCACCACCAACAGCACGGGGACGTACGACCTCCGGGTCCAGGTCGTCGATGCGGACGGCGTCTCGGCGAACGGCTCCGTGGCCATCACGCTGTCGTCGGGCGCCTCCGCGCCGGCGCGATCCTACCTCAAGCTCCTCGAGATCGGCGCGGCGCTCGGCGCGGTGGCCGTCATCGGGGTCTTCATCGGCTACCGGATCTACCGGGGGCGGCGGCGATCCGGGGGATCGGCGGGCACCCCGACGTCCTCCCGGCGTCCCCCGAAGGCGGGATCCCCGTGAGGCGGGCGCCGTCGTCCGGCCGCCGCGGGGCCCCGGGGATCGGGCCCTTCCCTCCGGGTCGCCGGGTTCGCGGCCACGGTCACGCGGCGCGAGGTCCGCGGCGGACATGACCGCATCGCCGGACGTATCCCCACCCTCCGAGGGCCCGGAGACGGCCGCGTCCTCCCCCGCCTCCGGAACGGATCCGGCTCCTCCGGCAGCGCCGGCGGTCGCCGCCCCGAAGAAGTGGTCGGAGCGGCTCCTGGACTACGTCCTCCCCTCCGATGCCTCGGAGCGCCGCATCCCGTCCGGCATCATCGGGGACAATCGCTTCGAGCCCTACGCCTACATCCTCTCCCTGGCGACCGCCGCGATCGCGGCGGTGTTCATCGAGTACTTCTTCGCCCAGAGCCCGATCCCGCCTGGCGGCGATCCGGGGCAGTGGATCTCGACGTCGTACGCCTTCGTCGGCATGTCCTACCCGAGCTGGGTCATCCCGGGCCAGTATCCGCCCCTCGCATTCCCGCTCCTCGGCTCCCTCGTCCGGCTGGGCGGGCCGATCACGGGAGCTCGCTTGTACGTCGGGGTCGTGGCCGTGCTCCTCGGTCTCTCGATCTACTACTGGGCCCGCTCGATCCTGCGCACCTGGTCCCTCGCCATCCTGGTCGAGGGATTCGTCCTCCTCAATCCCTCGTTCATCCAGCTCTTCTTCTTCGGCGCGTATCCGAACCTCCTCGGCTTCGTCTTCCTCTTCCTCTGCATCGGGTTCGGCGTCCGGTTCATCCGCTCCGCCGACCCGACCCATGCCTTCTGGTTCTGGATCACCCTGGGGGCGGCGATCCTGACCCATACGCTCGTCGCCGTCGTGCTGGGGTTCACCCTCGTCCTCGCCCTCATCCCCCTCCTCGTGCTGCGCCGGGTGCCGCGCGCGCTCGTGACCTCCCTGCGCAGCCAGCTGGGGATCTTCGTCGCCGTCACCGGGGTCGCGCTGTACTACGCGATCACCGCGCTGCTCGCGATCCCCCACAACCAGTACCTCTCGACCGGGGCGTTCGCGTACGTCAAGAACGGCCTCGGGGCGATCGTGACCCTGCAGCTGGGCCCCGCGCTGCCGAGCAACTTCGCGATCCCCGCGCAGGTCGCGCTCGAGCTGCTCGTGCTGCTCGACGCCTTCATCCTGATCGCGCTGGCGGTCATGACCATCTTCCGGCTGCGGGCGTTCACCCTCAGCGCGCTGACCTGCCTCGCGAGCATCCTCGCCGTGACCCTCCTCGCGGTCATCGGCTGGGAGCTGTCCGTCGTCACCGACTACGTCCGGATCGGGTTCTTCCTCATCCCCCCGACGATCCTGACCCTGGCGCTCATCGTCGACTCGCTCGTCGGGATCCTCCGGCAGCGGTACCGGGAGCTCCAGCGGGAGCGGGCGCCCGCGGCGCGCTCACCCTACCACCGCCGATGGTCCGCCTCCTGGCCGCTCCCGTCGAGCATCGTGCTGCTGGCCCTCGGCGCCGTCCTCCTACTCCTCATGGCCGGCACGGCCACCGTCGGCCAGGCCACGATCTACGAGGCCAACGATACCGCGGTCGCGCACGACCAGGGGTACCTCGCCGCGATCCAGGCGATCCAGCAGACCGGGATCCGGGGCGCCGTGCTCACGGATCCCGGGGCCGTGAAGTGGACGCGGGCGCTCCTCGACACCAACACCTACGGCCCGTTCATTCCGGGCCACTACTCGTTCGACCCCGACCACATCCAGGACCAGGAGCTCGCCTACTTCGCGCTCACGAGCCGCTACGCCGCCACCAACAACCTCGTGGCGTTCGCCAACGCCGGGACGAGCGCGAACTGGTCCTCCACGACCCCGCTCTTCCTGGCATCGTACTTCGGGCTCTTCTCCCCGATCGTGGAGTTCTCCCCCCACAACATGACCGTGGGCTACGTGGACAGCACCGGTCACCACACCGTGCCCATCACGGGGACGCCCCAGTTCGTGCTCGCCACCAACGGCCTCGCCTCGATCGATGAGATCTACAACGAGCCGGGCTTCCAGCTCATCATCTCCGAGACCGCGCTGCCCGCCATCGCCCTCGGGCGCGTCACGATGACGGTCATCTCGACGGGGGCCGTGGCGATGACGTCGCTCTCCGTCGTGATGTCGGCGCCTCCGGGGGCCTCCGCAAGCTCGCCGGCCCCGCACATCGGGGGGAGCGGGTACCGCTTCACCTGGACCCCGGCCGCCTTCAGCGGGGCGCTCGAGACCTTCATCAACTTCTCCGGGTCGGGCGGGCAGCTGGGGGCCGCCCACGTGAGCAGCCCGAGGACCCTGCCGGTGACGATCGACACCGGCGCCGGGAGCGCGAGCTCGCTGTCCCTCACCTTCGTGCTGACCACGCCGTCCGCCCAGAACCTGATCTCCACCCTGCCGCCGATCATCTCCTCGACCCAGCTGTGGTCCAGCTGGAACGCCCGGTTCGTGCTCCTGGGCGGGATCGGCAGCCTGCCGGCGCAGCTGCGCGGACCGATCCCCCCGGACCTGCAGGATTACCTTCGTTCGGAGTACGGCGCGCAGCTGATCGGCATCTACGGCATCTGGCACGTCATCCTTCTGCCCTGAGGCCCGCGCCGGGAACGGGCTTCGGCCCGGAGCCGCCCCCTCCCTCAGGGGTCCGACGTCGCGACCCCTGGGCCGGCCGCCCGGCGAAGCCCCACCTCCCGACGGGGAGCGGCGCGAGTTCGGGGCTCGACGCCGGGCGGCCGATGGGCCGATCGTGCCCGGCTCCGCGCGCGGTCCACGAGGTCCGACCGGGGCCCGCCGCTCCCGCGGATCGGGCTCCCTTGACGGACCGGCGCCGGGGCCCCCGGCGTTGCGCTCTACGGCCCCGGGGTCGGCTGGACGCGTCCCGGCACGGGCGCGGCGGACGACAGGTTCTCGGGGGTCGCCGGGAGCCGGGCGACCCACCCCAACCGCTCGAGGCCGAGCAGGACGTCCTCCGCCGACTCCTCGGGCGACCGGCTGACCGTGTCGATCGTGATCTCGGGGTGCTCGGGAACTTCGTAGGGGTCGTCCACCCCCGTCATCTCCTTGATGGTGCCCGCGCGGGCCTTCTTGTACAGCCCCTTCACGTCCCGCCGCTCACAGACGTCGAGCGGCGTCGTCACGTAGACCTCCACGAAGGATCCGATGTCCTGGCGGGCCCGGGCGCGCGAGGTCCGGTAGGGGGAGATCAGGGCCACGATGGGGACCACCCCGTTGCGCGCGAGGACCTTCGCCACGAAGGTGACCCGCGAGGCGTGCGACTCCCGGGCGGCCCGGTCGAACCCGAGGTCGGCGCTCAGCCCCTTGCGGACCTCGTCGCCATCGAGCAGCTCGACGTTCCACCCCCGCGACTTAAGCTTCGGGATGAGCGCCGAAGCGATCGTCGTCTTGCCGGCCGACGGAAGTCCGGTGAGCCAGATGCAGAATCCGTGGTGCGTCATCCTCCACCCTTGAATTCGATTCTCCCGAACATCCCGGGCTTAAGAACCCATCGGGCGCGCCTGGATAGGGATGCGTGTCAATGCGCATTCGCTTCCCGCGGGGCCCGGTCCCATCCCCGGGGCCCCGCCCGTCGGTGACCCGAGGGGGAGCGGCCCCGAACCGGGCGTACCCCACGCGGGACCGAAGCTGAAGAGGTCCTCCATCGGCGGGTTGGCGCTCCAGCTGTCGTGCTCGCCGGTCCGGCCGAGGCCCAGGAGCCACTCGGTCGTCGTCAGGAGGTCAAAGGTGTTGTACGGGACCTGGGAGATGTACCCCGACCGGGCGTAGGGGCTCGCGAGCGCCAGGTAGATGTGGCCGCCGCCGGTGGTGTTGTCCTTCCCGGCGGTGTCGTTGTAGGCCCCCTCGTCGTAGACGACGAACACGGCCGTCGTGCGGAACTCCGTCGAGTTCCGGAGCGGGGAGAACCACGCGTGCAGCCAGGCGTCGGCGGTCGAGATGTTCGTGTTGTGGCCATCGTCGTTGTCGTTCGGGATCACGAGCCCGTAGTTGGGGAGCCGGGCGGTGGAGACCGCCGCGTTCCAGGCGCTGAAGTTGACCACGTGGCGATCGCAGTAGCTCGCGGGCTCGAGGACCTCGTCGTACATCACGAAGGGGCTGTGGTACACGTCGTAGGTCCCGCTGCTGCTCGGGTCGCAGGAATAGGGCATGCTCTCCATGTACGCGCTCCAGCTCTCACCGAGGTCGCTCGCGAGCCGACCGACGTTCGTCACGTTCACCGGCTTGAACAGGTTCGAGGTGTAGCCGCTCGTCGCGGCGAGGTAGTTGGGCAGGGAGTAGTGCATGACCGAGTAGAACTGTCCCGCCGAGGCGTACCGCACCGTGAGGTACTTCTCGAACGGCCCCTGCGCGAGCACGCTGGACTCCTCCTCGTTCTCGAAGAACACGACCAGCACGTGACGGATGGGCGTGGGGAAGGGTGCGGGGGAGGCCACGGCCACGACCTGCTCGACGGGCCAGACCGACGCCGGGAAACACCAGGCGACGATGCCGATGGTGGCCAGGGTCATAGCGATCCCGGCCGCCGCCCACGGGCGGAGCTTCCTCATGTCCGCGACGGAAGAACGTGCTGGACGGAGCGGGCCCGCGCGGCACCCGGGCGCCCCGCCCGGGGGATCACGATACCGGTCTCCCGGTGCTGCGATCCTCGTCGGCCAGGAAGGCGCGCGCCGGAGGGTTCCCCAACGGGAACCCGGTCCGGAAGGCCACCCCCCGAAGACCGTTCGCCGAGTGCAGGATCATCTCCTTATCGAACCCGGTCGAGTCGAGGGTGGACCCGATCGCCGTGAGGGATCCGAGGTACCGGGCCGAGCGCGAGGGGAGCCGCCGGGCGCCCGACCGGGCCGCGCCCGGCACGCCGTCCGCGGCCCCCGCCCCGCCAGACAGATCGGCCTTCTCGAGGTCCAGCCGGATCAGCCGGCGCATGCTGGGAAGGAACATCGCGTCCGGCGCCACCGGCATCCGCACCCCGCCGCTCTTCGGGCCCAAGCGGAGGACCGCCGCGCCGGGCCAGGCATGGCCGACCGGCACGTCGAGGTCGGGCGTCAGCTGCGAGCCGCCCGGCTCCTCGGGTTCGGGGACGACCCGGGCGTGTCCGAACCGGCTCTCGACGAGCCGGGAGACGAGCGCGTTGGCCTCGGGGACCCGGCTGGGGTGCGCCAAGACGACCAGCTCCCGGCTCCCGTGGACGAAGCAGGCCGAGAGGAGCTCCCGCATCAACGGGCCCGGCCCCGCGACGGGGTCGAGCACGCCGGCGAGGGGGATGCGGCGCGATCGCAGGATCGAGATGAAGATCCGACCGCCGTCCTGGACGGCCCGGAGCTTCGCGTTCCCGACGCGCTCCCGGTAGGCGATCGGGATCTGGAGGACCCGGAGGCCCGTGCGGTAGGCCTTGAGGAACATCTCCGATTCGATCTCGAATCCCGTGGCGGAGAGGTTCAGGTGGACCCCGGTACGCAGGTCGAGCGCGTAGAACCCGCTGCAGAGATCGAGGATCGGCTGCCCGGTCGACTGCGTGGCGAGCCAGTTGAGGAGGGTGTTGCCGACCCGGTGCACGATGTCCCGGGCACCGACCTGCTGGGCATGGACCGGATTGCGGACGCCCACGACCAGCTGTCCGCCCGCCTTGAGCAGGGCCAGCGACGGGCCGATCATCTCGGGCGGATACGTGCAATCCGCATCCATGAGGAGCGCGAAGGGGATCCCCTGCGCTCCGACCCACTCGAGCGCCTCGCGAACGGCCGAGCCCTTGCCGCGGCTCGCCTGGTGGAGGACCGTGAGTCCGAGGGATTCGGTCTCGGAGAGCGTGCCGTCGGTCGACCCGCCATCGATCACGATGACCCCGACCCGGTGGCCGGCGCGCGCGAGCTCGCCGAGCGGGATGGCGGCGAAGGTCTTAGCTAGACCTTCCTCTTCGTTCAGGGTGGGAAGGATGACGACCGCATCGAGCTCGCGGATGGCCTCGGCCGGGAGCTGGTGCCCGTAGGTGACCCTCGCCGCTGCGCGTTCGACCAGTCTTCCTCACCTCCTCCATCCGGGGAAGCTCCCACCTATGGGTCCCAGATAAACATTCGGTCAAGGTCGTTTCTCACAGTCTTCGACGTGAAATATATCCGGTCGATGCGCATTTTTGCGTATATTGGCCCGGACCCACGTGGGGTCGATGCGGTGCCTGCGCCGCCGCGCCTCGAATATGTATATGTGCGTAACGTCCCGGGCCCCCGGGTCAGGCGGTGTCGAGGAGGGACCGGAAGAGCGCGAGGTACTCGTCCGCGGTGTCGTTCCAGGTGCGGTAGGCCCGCCGATCGGGTGCGCGGGGTCGATCGAGCAGGGTCCGGAGCCCGCCGGCGACAGCGGCCGCATCCCGGGGGGCCACCAGGACCCCGTGGATCCCATCGTTGGGCAGGGTCTCCTCGGCCCCGGAGAGCGAGGACCCTAGGATCGGGACCCCGCAGGCCGCCGCCTCTTCGAGGCAGGTGGCGGTCGATTCCATGAGGCCGGTCGAGGGACAGGCGACGACGTCCGCGCCCACGTACAGCGCGCCGAGCCGGTCATCGGGGACGAACCCGAGGAAGTGGACCCGACCGTCGAGCCCGGCGGCGTGGGCCCGCGCCTTGAGACGGTCGAGCTCCGGGCCCCGGCCGGCGAGATAGGTCCGCACGTCGCGGCCCTCGGCGAGCAGCGCGGCGGTCGCGTCGATGAGGTAGCGGACGCCCTTGTA
>DAHVAA010000200.1:0-336 GCA_027314845.1 Thermoplasmata archaeon
TGGACAAGCCGCTCGTCCTGACCACGCGGGTCGATCCCACCGAGGTCGATGGCGAGGCCCGCAACGTCGACGTCGGCCGGCGCTACCCGCTCGCCCTCTACCGGGCCGCGGAAGCCCGCCAGGCGCCCAAGGAGGTCGAGCCGCTCATCGACCTCGTGGCCCACCGGATCGGCGGGCCGCACGCGCTCTCGGGCTACGGCTTCACCCACGACACCACCGATCTCGCCGGCGGGCCGGTCCAGTCGGCGTACCGCCGGGCCGGTTCGATGGACCGGATGGTCGCCGAGTCGATGGGGCTCGCGGCCAAGATCCGGGCGGTCGATCTCGCCGAGGCGA
>DAHVAA010000200.1:346-1067 GCA_027314845.1 Thermoplasmata archaeon
CGGGCTGCTGCTCAACCCCCACTTCCCGCCGGATGTGATGGGCAACCTGAAGAGCTACGCGACGCAGAAGTTCATCTGCAAACAGTGCCGGGAGAGCTACCGCCGACCGCCGCTCTCGCTCCATTGCTCGGCCCGGGGGCGCGACGGCGGGACCTGCGGGGGCGAGTTGCTCCCCACCGTGTACGAGGCGTCGGTCCGCAAGTACGTGCCGCTCACCCAGCGGCTCAGCGCGACCCCGGGGGTCTCCCCGTACGTCCGGCAGCGGATCCAGATCCTTTCCGACTCCCTGAGCTCGATGTTCCCCGCCGACTCGGTCCAGACGACGCTCGAGTCCGCCGCCGAGACGCCATCGCGGGCGGGCGCCGCCGCCCGTTAGCCTGGGCCGCGACGGGCCGCGATCGCGGGGGACCGCGAGCACACAACGGCCAAATACGGCCGCAACGGTGAACGATTGCGGGCTTGTGGGGTAGTCTGGACTATCCTTTTGGCCTTCGGAGCCAAAGACCTGGGTTCGAAACCGGCCCGTCCGGCCGGCGAAACTCCCAGCAAGCCCGTACGGTCGCCCGCTAGCCGAAGTAGCCGGGCGAGGCCGGCGGGTCGCGTCGCTTCTCCTCCTCGGCCTGGTGGGCTTCGACGATATCGATCGCGAGCAGGGCCGAGAGCGGCACCAGCCGGATCCGGCCCTTGGGGTCGGGGTCGGTGCCGTCCAGCTCGACCGCGA
>DAHVAA010000201.1 GCA_027314845.1 Thermoplasmata archaeon
CAACGCCTCCAACCCGTGCAGCGAGTATCTCTTCCTGGACGACTCGGCGTGCAACCTCGCGTCGATCAACCTGATGCGGTTCCTGGACGCGAAGGGCCAGCTCGACGTCGAGTTCTTCCGCCAAGCGGTGCGCACGATGATTCTCGCGATGGAGATCATCGTCGATGCCTCGAGCTATCCCACGGCCACGATCGCCCAGAACTCGCACGACTACCGACCGCTCGGGCTCGGCTACGCGAACCTCGGGGCGCTCCTGATGCACTATGGCCTCGCCTACGACTCGGACGCCGGCCGCACGCTCGCCGGCGGCATCTCCGCTCTCCTCTCCGCCGAGGGGTACCACATGTCGGCGGAGGTCGCGAAGCGGATGGGCCCCTTCGCCGGATTCGAGAAGAACCGGGCGCCGATGCTCCGCGTGATGGGCAAGCATGCTCGGGCCGCGGACCAGATCGCGCTCCACGACCCTCGCCTGAAGGCGCTCGTCCAGGCCGCGGTCGACCGCTGGCACGACACCGTGAAGGCCGGGGAGCTCTGGGGGTACCGCAACGCCCAGGTCTCGGTCATCGCGCCGACCGGGACGATCGGCCTCCTGATGGGCTGCGACACGCTCGGCCTCGAGCCCGAGCTCTCGCTCGTCAAGGTGAAGAACCTGGTCGGCGGCGGCGTGCTGCGGATGCTCAACCGGACGGTGCCGGACGGCCTCACCGCGCTCGGCTACGCGCCCGAGGAGATCCGGGCGATCACCGAGCACGTGGAGAAGACCGGCACGATCGAGGGCGCCCCCGGGCTCGACCCGGAAGACCTCACGGTCTTCGACTGCGCGCTCGCGCCCGCGGGCGGGACCCGGACGATCCCACCGATGGGCCACCTGAAGATGCTCGGCGCCGTCCAGCCGTTCCTGTCCGGCGGGGCGTCGAAGACGATCAACCTCCCCAACGAAGCGACCGTCGAGGACATCGAGAAGATCTACCTCGAGGCCTGGCGGCTCGGGATCAAGTCGGTCGCGCTCTACCGCGA
>DAHVAA010000202.1 GCA_027314845.1 Thermoplasmata archaeon
CGAGGAGCACATCCTCTCGCCCCGCTACGGCGGACCGTTCATCGGGATGCTGCACGACCACATCACCGCGGCGTTCCTATTGACCTACCAGAACCCGACGTTCACGCGCCCGGAGGTCACCTACCTCCTCTCGAAGCTGAACTATCCGATCCCGCCTCCGGCGGGGAAGGACAAGGACGGCGAGCCGTTCTGGACGGGCAAGCAGCTCTTCTCGCTCACCCTGCCGAACGACCTCACGCTCGAGTTCCGCTCGAACATCTGGGCCCGCTGCGACTGCCAGCCCCTCCACTGCAAGCACGACGCGTGGGTCGTGATCGAGAACGGGGTCCTCAAGGCCGGGACGATCGACAAGAAGGCGATCGCCTACGAGAAGGGCGCCGTCCTCGATGCGATCGCGCGGAACGAGGGCATGCCCCGGGCGCGGCAGTTCCTCGATGAGATGAGC
The DNA here is from genome assembly GCA_027314845.1 of Thermoplasmata archaeon. The sequence goes on from DAHVAA010000202.1 coordinate 446, forward strand.
CGTCTCGCGATCACGGCGATCGCGCTGAAGGGCCTCTCGACGGGGATCGACGACGAGGACGTCCCGGAGGACGCGCTCAAGGAGATCCTCGGCTCGCTCGAATCGGCCCGCGCGAAGGTCAACGAGCTGGTCGAGCAGTACCGCAAGGGCGAGCTCGAGCAGATGCCGGGCCGCTCCCTCGAGGAGACGCTCGAGGTGATGGTCCGGCGGGAGCTCGGTCAGGCCCGGGACACGGCCGGCGAGATCGCGGGCCGGTACCTCGGGCTCGAGAACCCGGCCGTGATCCTTGCGAAGTCGGGGGCGCGGGGCTCGATGCTCAACCTGACGCAGATGGCCGGCGCCGTCGGCCAGCAGTCGGTGCGCGGCGAGCGGCTCCTCCGCGGCTACGTCAAGCGGACGCTGCCGCACTTTGCGCGGGGGGACCTGGGGGCGGACGCCCGCGGCTTCGTGAGCTCGAGCTACAAGCGCGGGCTCTCCCCGACCGAGTATTTCTTCCACTCGATGGGCGGCCGCGAGTCGCTCGTCGACACGGCGGTCCGGACCAGCCGTT
>DAHVAA010000203.1 GCA_027314845.1 Thermoplasmata archaeon
GCTCCGCCCAGAGACGGTCCAGCCGGGCGCGGAGCGCGGGGGCCTTTTCTCCCCGATCCTCGGCGCTCCCCCGGAGCTGGATGATCGCGGTGTAGTACCGACCGCTCTTGCGGCTGCAGTCCGGGCAGCTGCGCGAGACCACGCGCACCGTGAGCGGGACCTCCACGTCCTTCGGGACCCCCCGAAACACGACATGGAGGCGCCCGACGAGCTCGCGCTGGTTCGCCGTCGCCGCGAGCTGTTCCCACCGGGTCTGGCGGAGTCCGACCTCCGGGTGGAACTCGAGGAACGGCACGAGGTCCTCGGCGGTCAGGAGCCGACTCGCGCCCGCCCGCTCCCAGTGGCCCCGCATCTCGCGCGCGCCGCAGTGGGGACAAACGGTGACCGTGCCCTGCCGGCGGGCCGAGACCAGGACCGTTCGGTCGGCCGCGCACGGCGCACAGATGCCGTCGACGAGCTCGCGGTCCGTGGCCCCGCAGACGACACAGAACTCGTCGGTCCCCATCGGTCCCCTGGGCGCCGGCCTAGCCGACCATGGCGAAGATCTCCGCGTGGGGCACCCCGCCCAACGTGCCCGCGCTGCCCGGCGCGATGTAGCCGCCCTCCTCCGCAAGCTTCAGTACCCGCGCGCCGAGGAGGTTGGCGATCGTCGCCCGTTCGAGCGCCCACAGGATCTCTTCGGAGGAGACCTGGCGCTCGCCGTAGAACTGCGAGGAGATGCGGACGGTCCGGCCCGCGGCGCCGACCGGTAGGTCGCGGCCGAGCAGCTCGGCGTCGCACGCGGCGACGACGAACTCCGCGCGGACCTTGTGGACCCGCATCACGAACCCGGTCTCTACCATGCCGCCTTTCCCT
>DAHVAA010000204.1 GCA_027314845.1 Thermoplasmata archaeon
GTCAAACGGCCTTCACCGAAAGCACAAGGGAACCCACGCCCCGGGGGAAGCGAGGGTGACTTCCATGGAGTCGCGGGAGCAGAGTCCGATCGTCGAACAGCTTCGTCGGGAGCAGGCGAACGCCGTCCAGCTGTACTTCCTCTACAAGGGCTACCACTGGAACGTGGTCGGACCGCTCTTCCACGATCTGCATCTCCTCTTCGACGCCCACGCGAAGGAGGTCCTCGATTCGATCGATCCCCTGGCCGAGCGCCAGCGGATCCTCGGGGCGCCGGCCGAGTACCACCTCGATGTCCTGCATCGCCTCAGCCTCGTCGGCGCGGAGAACCGGGTCCCCGAGACGCCGCGCGAGATGGTCGAGCACCTCCGGGACGCGCACCGTCTCGTCCTCCGGGGACTTCGAACGGGGGTCGAGATCGCCGACCGCGCGGGCGACCCGGGGAGCGCCGACCTCTTCACCCGCCTGACGGTCGCCCACGAGAAGATGGAATGGTTCCTGCGCGAGATCCTCGAATCGCGCCCCGGCCGGCTCGAGGGGCTCGGGCTCGGAGGCCCGGCGTCCGAACGCTCGGAGGGCATCACCCAGATGGGGGCCTGACGGCCTCCGGGACACCGACCAACGATAAAGGTCCCGACCCGCTGCCGTCGCGCGTGGAACGCCCCTCCCCTCGGATCCGTGCGGTCCTGTTCGACCTCGGCGACACGCTGGTCGACCTTCGGGACTTCGAGGGCTGGTGCGAGATCGCCCGCCGCTACTATCTCGAGCTCGATCCCGATGCCCTGACCCACTCGTTCCTCGAGGTCGAGCAGGAGATCGACCTCGAGCCGGTGCGTCGCTCCCGGGAAG